>JAACEA010000167.1 GCA_009936695.1 Planctomycetia bacterium | reverse complement strand
TTTTTTTGTCGTCGTTGTGAGTGAATGGCAGTTTTGATTGCCGCCGTCATTGTATCATGTTTCATTCGTTGCTTCATCTAGCAAAATGCCTCGATTCTTCCGAATTTGCGAATTTTTCCATCATCTTTACGTTCTATCATTTAACAATATCGTCATTTTCATGGCAGAGGAGATTTATTTAAAAGAGGTAACAAAACTATGGTAGCCACTGAATTGTGACGAATCATTTCGAAGGATCTGATCATAGACAGACAAAAAGAGAATACATACGAGACTCAATTATGGCCTCGGAGATTGTGCGCCTCGATAGCGTGGAAGCGGCCGACGAAACGAGCCCAAAACACGCCACCACGGATCCAAACAGCAACGACATTCTGGATCCAAACTCGGTCGAAAGCGGTTTCGTCGGAGATGACGACGATCTCGCGAGCGGCGGAGCCGCCGGAAGTCTATCCGGCAGCGTGTCGTCGTTGACCGAACCCGATGGCGAGGAATACGTCGAATGCTGGGTTCGGGAATCCGAGGCGCGCGGGTCGAATCGACGGCGTCGATACGCGCGGGGAATCGACGGGCTGGAGTTGGAACGGGATCCCGACGCTCGGATCCTCGAACTCGGAATCGGATGGGGTGATCAGGCGGCGCAGCTGCTCGAGGCGTATCCGAGGATCCGCCTCGTTGGCGTCGACGTCTCCGGGCCGATGATCGCGCGGGCGAAGGAACGACTCGCACCCTGGTCGGATCGCGTCGAGCTGCATCGTCGCGATCTCGCGGATCCCGACGCCCTGATCGGGCTGGGTCGGATCGACGGTGCGATCTCCAGCATGACGCTTCATCATCTGTCGGCGAAGTCGGTCCGACGCCTCTACGCGGCCATCGCGGCATCGATGCGATCGGAGGGCGTCTTCGTCGAGATCGATCGTGTCGAACGGCCCGATTCCCTTCGGGCGAGGATCCTTCATCGCATCGGCTTCTCGCCGCTGCGGGTCATCGGTCCGCTGCGACGAGCGTTCGACCGCCTCGGGGTCGAAGTCGAATCGCGCGGAGTCAGGGGGGGCGACCGGTCCGCGGGGATGCGGCTCGTCGATCGAATCGCCATGCTCGAGGCCGCGGGCTTCGCCTGCACCTTCGACTCCGGTCCGGCCGCGGTGACGCTCGTCGCAAGGCGGATCGGTCCATCATCGATCGGTCGGTAGTCCCTCGCGGGCGTCGGTCGACGGAACCGGCGTCGCGTTCCGCTTCTCGCGTCCCAACCAGGAAGCGAGTCCGATTCCATCCTCGATCGCGAGATAGATCGCGGGCACCAGCAGCAGGATGATGAAGGTCGCGAAGATGATTCCGAACGCGATCGAGATCGCCATCGGAATCAGGAACCTCGCCTGCATCGACGTTTCGAGCACCATCGGCATGAGTCCGAAGAACGTCGTCACGCTGGTGAGGAGGATCGGTCGGAAGCGTCGGGCCCCGGCGGCCACCACCATCTCGCGGAGCGAGAGTTCGGGACGATTCCGGCGCATCTCGTTGATCGTCACGACCAGCACCAGCGAGTCGTTCACCACGACGCCGGAGAGGGCGACGATCCCGAAGATCGAGATGATGCTGAACCCGTAGCCCATCACGACGTGGCCGATGACGGCGCCGATGATTCCGAATGGAATCGCGACCATCACGACCAGCGGCTGCACCCAGCTGCGGAAGGGAATGGCGAGGAGGGCGTAGATCACGAAGAGCGCGGCCACGAAGCCGGTGCCGAGGCTCTGGAGCGACTCCGCCTGCGCATTCTGCTCGCCCTCGAAGGTCCAGGTGAGCCCCGGGAACTCCCGCTGGAGGCGGGGAAGCACCGATGCATCGAGGGCCGCGGTGATCTCGTTCCCGTTCGCCACCTCGGTGTCGATGTCGGCGGTGACCGAGTTCACACGGCGGCCATCGGTCCGCTTGATGCTGGTGTAGGCCCGACCTTCGGTCGAGACCGCGGCTTCCGAGAAGGGGATCTCGGTTCCGGCCGGCGTGCGGAGCACCGCCTTCTCCACGGTGTCGAGCGTGCTTCGCTCCGAGTCGGGCAGTCGCACCATCACCCGGACTTCATTGCGTCCGCGCTGCTGCCGCAGGGCCTCGACCCCGTAGAAGTACCCGCGGGTCTGTCGCGCGAGTTCGGCGGCGGTGAGCCCCAGGCTGCGGGCCTCGGGGGTGATCTGGAGATTGAACTGCGCCTTGCCGAGCGAGACTCCGGCGTCGATGTCGTTCACGCCGGCGAACTCCTGGAGGCGTTCGGCGAGCGCGAGGCTCGCCAGGTCGAGCACCGCGGTGTCGCGGTGGCTCAACTGGACGTCGATCGCGGCGCCGCTCGATCGACCGGTCTCGCTCCGGAAGGAGATCGATTCCAGGCCGGCGATTCGTCCGGTGTTCTCCCGCCACCTTCGGGAGAAGTCACCGGCGGACACCATGCGACGATCCTGCGTCACCAGCGACGCCTGGATCCCCAGGAGATGCGAACCGTTCGAGCCCGCCTGCTGGACCGGCCCGAAACCGCCGATGCCGCCGCCGAGGACGCCGTAGACGTTCTCGACCACGTCGACCCCGCCCGATTCCTCGATCGTCTTCGCAAGGCCAGCGAGGAGGCGGTCCTGGACCTCGATGGTCCGCTCGACGGGAACCCCGACCGGGAGCACCGCGTTCACCCGGACGAAGTCGGCATCGATCTTCGGAAGGAAGGTGAAGGGGATGCGCCCGCTCACCAGCGTCGCGACCGCGATCATCAGCATGGCGATGCCGATCGCGATGGTGCCGTACCGGTTCCGGGTCGCCTCCATCGCGACCGGGCGGTAGACGTGTCGGATGAACGCGTGGAGCCACCGTTCGAAGTAGGTGCTCGGGATCGAGAGGATCCGCCAGAAGAGCGTGGTCCGCGGGGCGTGCGAGAGATGGGCCGGCAGCACGAAGAGCGACTCGATCAGGGAGACCGCGAAGACGCTGATCGCGACCGCCGGAATCTGCATGAACAGCTTGCCGCTGGCGCCGGGGACGAACAACATCGGCGCGAAGGCCACCATGTTGGTCAGGACCGCGAAGGTCACCGGGCCGGAGATCTGCCGCGCTCCCGCGATCGCCGCCTCGAGCGCCGGCATCCCGGCCTCCCGCTTCTCGAAGATGTTCTCGCCGACCACCACCGCGTCGTCGACGATGATCCCCAGCGTCACGATGAACGCGAAGAGCGAGATCATGTTGATCGACGCGTCGGTCTGAGCGAGGAAGAGGAACGAGCCGAGGATCGAGATCGGAATGCCGAGCGTGACCCAGAAGGCGAGTCGCGGCTCGAGGAAGAGGCCCAGCATCAGGAGGACGAGTCCCAGCCCGATCGCCGCGTTCCGCACCAGCAGGTCGATCCGCTGTCGATAGGAGTCCGAGTCGTCGCGAATGATCTCGAGGGCCATGCCGGCGGGCAGTCCGGGGCGGAGTTCCTCGAGGTACCGCTTCACTTCGTCGGAGACGGAGATCGGCGTCTCGTCGCCGACGCGGAACACGTCGACGGTCGCGGCGGGAAGTCCGTCCAGCGTGGGTTGGAGATCGAGGTCGGCGAAACCATCCACGATGAACGCGATCTCCCCGAGTCGTACGGTCGATCCGTCGGGGCGGGAGATGATCGGAATGTCCGCGAACTCCCGACCGAAGTCGCGACGTTCCGTGGTTCGAAAGAGGATCTCCCCGGCGTCGGTCTTGAGGCTGCCGGCGGGAAGGTCGATCGCGGCCCGGCGAATCTCCGCCGCGACCTGGTCGAGCGTCAGGTCGAAGGACCGAAGGGTCGCCTCGGGGATCTCGATCGAGATCTCGAGCGGTTTCGCATCGCCCAGCTGGACGAGCGTGATTCCCTCGCGAATCGCGAGTTCGTCCCGAATCCGTTCCGCCGTGTCGCGGAGCACCTTCGCGGGAAAGTCGCCGGCGACCGCGATGTTCATCACCCTGTTCCGGTTCTCGAGCAGGCTCACGGTCGGTCGTTCCGCATCCTCGGGAAGCGTGGTGATCCGGTCCACCGCGTTCTTGACGTTCTGGAGGACCCGGTCCGGGGCGGCGGTCAGTTGAAGTTCGACGCTGACCGAACCACGACCTTCGCTGGCGGTGCTGGTGATCTTCTTCACGCCGTCGAGCCCGCGGACGGCATCCTCGACGACCGTGATGATTCCGCGCTCGACCTCCTCGGGGCTCGCCCCGGGATAGGGCACCGAGATGCCGATCACGTCGAGGGAGAACGAGGGGAAGACCTCCTGTCGGACGCGAAGCGCGGACATCACGCCACCGATGAGCAGCGCGATCATCAGAAGGTTCGCGGCGACGGGGTGTCCCGCCATCCAGGCGACCGGGCCGCCGTTCTTCGAACGGCGTCTCATCGTTCGGCTCCGGCGTCGTCGTCGGTCTCCGGGGAGTCGCCCGCGTCGCCGGGGGCGCCGAGACGTTCCAGCGGCATGCCGGGGATCGCGACGGGAAGGGGACTGCTCACGATCTCGTCACCCGGTTCGAGCGCGACGCGAGCCAGAACCGTGTCGGGCCGGCCGACGATCACGTCCAGATCCCGGAATCGAAGGCGTCGCCCGGCATCCATCACCCAGATCGACTCGTTGTTGCGAACCACCGCGCGAGGGAGCTCGAGCACGCCCTCGACCGGGGGGCCCGTGATCTCGACCCGCACGTAACTTCCCAACAGCAGCGGATCGAGCGTCTCGTCACGCGATCCGGCGTCCTCGAGTCCGAGGGGGTCCTCGACGAGGATCCGGACCCGGGCCAGTCGCCCGGCCCGCTCGACCTCTCCGAGCAGGCGATCGACCCGACCCGACCGCTCGATCGTCCTGCCGTCGCCCAGCTCGAGAACGATCCGGGCCTCGGAGTTCGCCTCGGGGTCGTCCGGATCGATCCGGATCCAGTCGAGCTTGTCGAGGGGGACGGAGACCAGGACGTCGAACCGGTCGGTGCCGACGATGGTCGCGATTCTCGACTGGGGCGAGACGACCTGACCGATCTCGACCTCGTCCGCCCGCACCAGTCCGTTGAACGGCGACTCGATCGTGGTCCGCTCGAGGGCGAGCTCGGCCGCTTCGAGCCGACTCTTCGCGGCCTCGAGCATCACCTCCTTCTCGACCCGCTGCGGGTCGCGGCGGGCGAGCTCGCGTCCGACGTCGGACGTCTCCACCGAGTCGCCCAGCAGATCCCACTCACGCTGGGCGACGAGACCGCGTGCGTTCTCGAGCCGGAGCGCGACGGTGGCGTTCGCCACATCGGCCTCGCGCTGCCGGACCGTGAGTTCGTAGTCCCGCGGATCGATCTCGAGCAGGCGTTCGCCCGCCTTCACGATCCCACCCGGCTGGAGGGCGTCGTTGAGTCCGACGACCAGGCCGCCGACCTGGGTCTGAAGGGTCAGCGTGCGGTTCGGTTCGATCGTTCCGTAGGTGACGATCTCGGCCACGTCGTCGCGAGGTTCGGGAACGATCGTCTCGACGAGCGTGGTGACCGATTCGGCCTCGGCTCGCGCGGGTTCGGGCTTCTCCGCGAGCAGTCTCATGGTGCCGTAGATCGCCGCGGCGAGGAACAGCACGGGGATCAGCACCCGGACGAGGGCCACCAGCCAGCGCACCGGAGCGGGCGGAAGGGCGGAGTCGGGGGATTCGGTGTCGGCCTGGTTCATGTCTCGGTGTTCCGGAAGGACTGGTCGTCGGGCGCCCCGTCGATGCGGTCGTCCGCTTCGGCGATCTCCGGGTCGTCCGGGGGCGCGAGATCGCGGGTCCAGGCGCCGCCGATCGCGAGGAGGAGTCGGGCTCGGTTGGCGAGCACCGAGCGTTGCACGCCGATCTCCCGACGCTGGAGATCCTGGAGGGCGCGGATGGCGGTGATGACGTCGAGGTATTCGATCTGGGCGTTCGCGAATCGAATCCGGCTCTCGATCAGGGTCCGGTCCGCGAGGTCCACCTGGATCCGGACCTGTTCAAGCAGTTCGACCAGATTCCGTTCGCGATCGATCGCATCCTCGACTTCGCGCAGGGCGATGATGAACCGTTCGGTGAACCCGTCGACCCGCTCCTGGAGGATCGCCCGGCGGCGGTCCGCCTCGGCCCCGCGGCGGTCGGCGTCGAACACCGGCTGGAGCAGGGCCCCCGAGAGACTCGCGATCGTCGAGTCGAAGAGGCTCGAGACCTGATCACCCGAGAATCGACCGTCGAGCGAGAGGCGGAGGGCCGGAAGCATGTCCGCGATCGCCACCGCGACTTCGAGATCCGCGGCGGCCACGCGATCATGGGCGGCCCGGAGATCCGGCCGACGTTCGAGGAGATCCCGGGGCGAGGGCAGCGAAGGAAACGGCGGGAGTTCCGGAAGGGTGGGCGTCGCATCGAAGGGGTCGTCGGTCTCGAGGGACTCCGGCGTGCGGGCGAGCAGGACCGCGAGCTGGTTTCGATTCGTCTCGAGGATCG
>JAACEA010000166.1 GCA_009936695.1 Planctomycetia bacterium | reverse complement strand
GAGACGGATCTGGCCGACGCCGGCGAGATCGCGAAGGTGATCGAGAACGCCGACCTGGTGGTCGGCGCCCTGCCCAGCGGCCTCGGCATGAACGCGTTGGAGACCGTCATCGACGTCGGTCGACACTACGTCGACATCTCCTTCATGTCGGAGGACAATCTCCACCTCGCGGAACGTGCGAAGAAGAAGCGGATCTCGGTGGTCGTCGACATCGGCGTGGCCCCGGGCATGAGCAACATGCTCTGCGGGTACGGCGCCCGGAAGCTCGATCGCTGCGATCGCCTCGAGATCCTGGTCGGCGGCCTGCCGCGACATCGACACTGGCCCTGGGAATACAAGGCGAGTTGGTCGCCCGGCGACGTGCTCGAGGAGTACGTCCGGCCGGTCCGGGTGGTCGAGAAGGGCGAGATCGTCTGGAAGGAGGCGCTCGCCGAACCCGAGCTGGTGGACTTCGAGGGCGTGGGAACCCTCGAGACGTTCCTCACCGATGGCCTCCGGTCGCTCGCCGACACCCTCGACGTCCCCGACATGGTCGAGAAGACCATGCGGTTCCCCGGCCACATCGAACTGATGCGGGTGATGCGTCACCTCGGGCTCTTCAGCGCGGATCCGGTCACCCTTCCCGACGGCACCACCGTCCGGCCGCTCGATCTGACCAGCCACCTGCTCTTCCCGCAATGGAAGTTCGAGAAGGGCGAGCCCGACTGCACCATCATGCGGATCACCGCGGAAGGCATGCTGGGCCGGATCCCCACCCGGATGGCGTGGGACCTCGTGGACGGCCTCGACCCGGCGACCGGTTTCTCCAGCATGTCCAGATGCACCGCGTTCCCCGCGGCCGCGATGGCCCGGATGATCGCGGACGGCACCTTCAAGCGGCGGGGCGTGTTCGCACCGGAGCAGATCGCCAACGACAAGGGCCTGCTCGATCGCATGCTGAAGGAATTGAAGGCCCGAGGCGTCGAGTATCGTGCGACGGTCGAGTCGATCGACTGACCGCGCTGCGGTCGTCCGCGGCGGGGACCGCAGCGGATCAGCCAACCGGGACTCACCGACCCCTCGCGGGGATCCGCGAGGCGTCCTCCACGTCCGACCCCCCGCGGTTCGGACTGCTTCATCGACGCCCGCGGAGGATCGAATGGAATCGATCGAACACCTCGAACTCAAGCGTCTCGCCGTCGCGTGGCTCGCCCGACTCGGCTGTCGCGCCGTCGCGACCGAAGTCCGGTGCCCGATCGCGAAGTATCGCGTCGACGCCGCAGGCTGGCTGGATCACGCCGCCGGCGCCCTCCTCGAAGCCGGCGGACTGGAGAGCGATCGCACCCGACTCGATTCGACGCTCTTCACCCGCGAGCGAGGCGGCCCACCACGTCGGGGTCCGGCCAGGCCCCGGACCATCGTGGTCGAATGCAAGCGCAGTCGCGCAGACTTCATCCGGGACGATCGGAACGCCGACCGACTCAAGGGTCGGCTCGCGATGCTGCGACGAACCCGCGAGAAGTTCGAGCGCAATCTGCTGCCGGACTGCGAGCCGCATCTCCGCGAGTCCGGTTCCTCCCTGTTCCGTGAACTGGAGACCTGGGACTTCGAGGGCAGTCGAACGGGCTCCTACCGACGATGTCTCCGCGAGATCGAACGCATCGAACGCCGGCTGCACGGCGAGACGAAGTTCCACACCATGCACCGGCACCGACTCGCCGATCACTTCTACCTGTTCACCCCGGCCGGGATGCTGAAGCCCGAGGAGGTGCCGACCGGATGGGGCCTCGTCGAATGCGGACGGCCGACCCTCCGCCGAGGCGCGGGTCCCCTCACCGAACTCGATGCCCTTCCGCTGCGGGAACGGATCGCCTGCCCTTCGGCCGAAGCACCCGACGAACGCCGGCGACGCCTGCTCCGAAACATCGCGGTCGCCGCCAGCCGTGCGGTCATCGAGCAGGCCGCCCGGCCCGCGGTTTCTCCCGACCGATCGGCTCGACACGACGGAGAAACACCCCAGCCCGGCCGGACGGACGGACGTCGGCGAGGCGAGTCCACGGCCGCGGACTCCATCGACGCCAGACGCTAGGATCACCGCACCTGCCCCGGTAGCTCAGTTGGATAGAGCAGCGGACTTCTAATCCGCAGGTCGGAAGTTCGAATCTTCCCCGGGGTGTTCGATTCGAGCGAGCATCATCGACGAACAAGGCACGCACCCGTCGCCGACGGGTGCGTGCCTTGTTTCGAATCCCGCGTGCGGACCGAGATCCGACTCAGGGACATTCGCCCCAGAAGGCGAGCAGCAGGCCGAGGTCGGCGCCGTTCACGTCGCCGTCCTCGTTGAGATCCGCGGCCGGGTCGTTCGTGCCCCACGCCGCGAGCAGCAGGCCGAGGTCGCCACCGTCGACACGGCCGTCGCCGTTGAGGTCCCCGGGACAGGGCGTGTCGCCGCCGGGAAGCACCACCACCCAGGCGTCCTGGAAGAAGAACAGACCCTCGTAGCCCCATCCGCAGATGACCGTGCCGTCGTCACTGATCGACTGGGCGGCGGCGAGGGTGAATCCGGCCGGAATGCCCGCACCGAGGCCGTTGAGATGTTCCTTGAGATCCACGAGGCCGGTCTCGGGTGACCAGTAGGTGGCGCGGAAGGACTGCCCGCCGCCGAAACCTTCACGCTGATATCCCACGATCGCTCGACCGTCCTCGGTGACATCGAGCGCTCCGCCGCCGTAGGGGAACTGCTCCGGCGGCAGCAGGCCGATGTTCACGACCCCGTCGTCCGCGAGGTACATGAAGGCGCCGGACGTGGCGTCGGAAGTCCCGTCGGCACTTCCCACGAGAATCGAACCGTCTCCATTCGATCCATTCACTTCGCCGTAGCCCTCGGGATTCCCGAACGTTCCCTCGAGGACGAGGGTCTCCTCCCATTCGCCGGTCTTCATGTTCTCGAACCACGCGGCGGCTCGCCGCGAACCGTTCGACGCCTGATCCCAGCCACCGATGACGGCACCATCACCCGAAATCGTGTCCGCCCGGGTCGAGCTCGGTCCGATCCGCGGAAGTTCGAACATTCCGCCGTCCGTCGACCAGAGGAAGGCACTCGCCGCGCAGCCGTCCCAGCCGAGCCCGACGCATCGCTGACCGTCGGAACTGATGTCGTACGCGCTCGAGAGACTCGAGTCGCAGCCGCTCGGCCCGAGACCACCGAACACCGTCCAACCGCTCTTCGCGTCGTACCGCGACGCGGAGTCTCCACTGGAGCCCGACGTATCGCCCGTGATGAACGAGCCGTCCGCATCCGCGGCGATTCCCGCGACTCCACCGATCGACTGGAGACCATCGAGGGTCCAGACGAAGCCACCCGAGTTGTTCTGGCCGACCACGACGCCGCCGTCGTCGGAGACGCCGTTGGCGAGCCCCTCCGAGATGATCTCGAAGAAGATCGTGTCGCCGGCATGAGCGACACCGACGGGAAGTGACAGGAGCAGGGCGGCAAGCGTGTGGTTTGGATTGGTGTTCATGCCCCCGAGCATAGATGAAGGGGCTCCCAATTCAAAAGCCTCGTCTCCACTTTCGGGCCAGACCCGCGAAATCGCCTTGCTCGAGCGCTCCGGGCCTCGAAGCCGGACGGGATTCAGGGGGTTGCCGACTCGGCGGCGGCGTCCGGATCGCCCACCGCCGCGGGCGACGCGGCATCCGGACCGATCACGTCGACATCGGGACGTGCCTTTCTCGCCGCCGCCACGCCATCGGCCGTCACCGCGCTGTCCGCGCAGTAGACCCGCTTCAGGTTCGGGAGGGCGACGAGCCGCGACAGCCCGGCATCGGAAAGACGGGTGCCATAGAAGTTCAGGACCTCGAGGCCTTCGAGCGTGAGCAACGAATCGACCGAACCATCGCCGACCGCGGTCTGCGCGAGCCGAAGGGAATTCAACCGATCGAAGCCGACGAGGCCTTCGAGTCCGGCATCGGTGATCGTGCTTCGGTTGAAACTCGCCTGGACCAGCACCGGCTCGAGCCCCTTCAGGAGTTCGAAATCCGCATCCGCGAACGGCGGCGACACCAGACTCGCGTTCACCTCCCAGTCGTCCGAGTTCTGCGCGATCCGCATCGCCAGGACCCCTCGCTGACGCAGTT
>JAACEA010000165.1 GCA_009936695.1 Planctomycetia bacterium | reverse complement strand
CGCCGCGTCGCGGGCGAGCAGCGGACGACTGGTCGCCAGTTCCTTTCGGAGGACGGCGGCCTTGCCGGTCTCGTCGAGCGCCGCGTAGTCGTCCTCGACGCCGGCGAGTCGAAGCAGGTCCGCGACCGCCGCCTCGTGGATCCGACTGTGCTGCCGGAGGTCGAGTCCCGCGAGATGGAATCCGAAGGTGCGGACCTGCACGAGCGCATCGGCGAGGGTGCCTCCATCGGCCACCTCCGCGAGCCCCGCTTCGTGCAGGGCCCGGTGCAGGATCTCGAAATCCTCGAGGAGATCCCGGGCGGCGTAGGCCTCCCCGGAATCCGACATCGCGGCCCGCAGCCGTCGCTCGATCTGCCGGAGTCGACGCCGGAACGGCTCGTGCTCGAGGTAGGCGGCGTCGGCGTCGGTCTCGCCGAACCGGCCCGCGTCGCGGTCGATCGCGTCCCGAAGTTCGGTGGCGATCGGCACGCGGCGGTCGGAGACGCTCAGGTCCCGATGGAGGATCTCGAGGTTGGCGAGATGGCCCTCGATGGCCGCGGTCCTCATCGCTCGAAGGGTCGATTCCGTCACGGCCGCGGTGACGTTCGGATTGCCATCGCGATCACCGCCGATCCACGACCGGTAGCGAAGAAACGCGGGAAGCGCGTCGGGTCTGGTCCCGTAGTGCCGCTCGATCGCATCGAGCAGATCCCGATGCACCACCGGTACCGCCTCGCGGATGACACCGGCGAGGTGGTGGATGCCCGTCCGCACCTCGTCCACCACTTCCGGCCGACTCGATCGGATCTCGTCGGTCGCCAGCGTCACCGCGAGCGCGCGGCGGACTCCGGCGGCCGCCCGCGAGATCTGCTGCTCGCCGGCGTCCTCGGCATCGACGACGCCGAGCAACTCGGCGATCCGCGCCTGCTTCTGAATGATCGTCCGCCGTCGCGACTCGGTGGGGTGCGCGGTCAGGGTGGGCTGGATGTCCAGCCGGCCGATCGTCTCGAGCGTCGCGTCGAGATCGAACCCCGCGGCGTGCAGGACGCCGATGGCCTCCGCCAGCGACTCCGGCCGCGGCGATTCGAGGGTCGCATGACGTTCCCGACGGCGATTCACCCGGACGATGTGGACCTGCTCCGCCTTGTTCCTCAGATGGAACGCGGTCCCCAGGCGCTTCAACATCGCGCGGATCGAGGCCAGATCGAATTCGGACAGTGCCCCGTCGGAGGCTCCCGTGTCCCGCATCCGGTCGACGATGTCCCGCAATCGATCGACATCCCTGCGGGCGGTCCCGTCCTGGATCTCGTCGAGCCGGGCGCGAAGCCAGTGGATGTCCCGCTGGAGCGGGGAGAGGTCGCCTTCGATCTTCGTGGTCGGAATGGTCGTCATCGCGGCATTTTACGCCGACCGGGCGATCACCGCCCCGAGCCCTCGAATCCGGAGCGGCGTTCGAGCGATCAGCGCTCCGAAATCGTGCCGGTCGCGTCGCCGCCCTCCGGTAGGATGTTCCCATGGCAGATCTCAGCGTCGACGTGAACGGGCTCCGACTTCCGAACCCCTTCGTGATCGGATCCGGCCCCCCCGGAACCAACGCGAGCGTCATCCGAAAGGCCTTCGAAGAAGGCTGGGGCGCGGTGATCGCCAAGACGATCTCGCTTGATGCGTCCAAGGTCACGAACGTCGCCCCAAGGTACGCCCGGATGCGGGCGACGGACTCCCGCGAGGTCATCGGCTGGCAGAACATCGAACTCATCTCGGACCGCGGCTTCGACATCTGGCTCGATGAGTTCAAGGAGGTCAAGGACGCCCATCCCGAAGGCGTGCTCATCGCCTCGATCATGGAGGAGTACCGCAAGGACGCCTGGCAGGAGATCGTCGAGCGATGCCAGGACGCCGGCGTCGACGCCTTCGAATTGAACTTCTCCTGCCCCCACGGCCTTCCCGAACGCCGGATGGGCGCCGCGATGGGGCAGGATCCCGACCTGCTCGAAGAGGTGTGCGGCTGGGTGAACGAGGTCGCGACGATTCCCGTCTGGGCGAAGATGACCCCGAACATCACCCACATCGAGGCGCCGGCGGACGCCGCGCTTCGCGCCGGATGCGAAGGCGTGGCGGCGATCAACACCATTCTCAGCGTGATGGGCGTCGACCTCGACACCCTCCGTCCGGAGCCTTCGGTCGAAGGCTGGTCGGTCCCCGGCGGCTACAGCTGCAAGGCCGTGCGCCCGATCGCCCTCCGGATGGTCATGGAACTCGCGACCATGATGTTCGGCGGCAATTCGGGCCAGCGGATTCCCGCCGGCCTCGAATCCGTGCCGACCCCGAACCCCAAGAAGCCGAAGGACATCAATGCCGGCGACATCAAGACCATCCCGATCTCCGAGTTCGAGCGGCCGGGCCGATACGCCGACCGTTCGATCAGCGCGATCGGGGGTGTGGAGACCGGACGCGATGCCGCCCAGTTCATCCTGCTCGGTGCCCAGACCGTCCAGGTCTGCACCGGCGTGATGATCCACGGCTACGGTCTCGCGAAGACGCTCTGCGGGGAGCTCGCCGAATTCATGGATCGACACGGCTTCGAAAGCATCGAGGATTTCAGGGGTCACAGCCTGAACTTCTTCACCACCCATGCGGAACTGGTCCGACGCCAGTCCGAGATCAAGGCCGCGGAGAAGGCCGCCCGCGACGGGATGGTGACTCAGGACACCAACTGGGACGGCGACCGCTTCGTCGAGCAGTCCAACAAGCTGGTCGCCAACGACAACGACGACGATTGAAGACCCGCCCCGGGGTCAGTGGCTCGGCGTTCTCGGCAGGTAGCGCCCGCCCCCGGCTTCGCCGACGAACCGCCCCGCCCGCACCACGGTGCGTCCGCGAAGGATCACGGTCTCGGAACGCCCCTTCCGCCGCATGCCCTGGTAGCCCGAGTAGTCGGTCTTCGAAAGACTGTCCGCGACGTCGAAGGTGCCTTCGAAGGACGGGTCGTAGATGACGAGATCCGCGTCCGAACCCACCGCGATCACCCCCTTGCGGGGATGAAGCCCGAAGATCTTCGCGGCCTGGGTGCTGCAGGCGTCGACCATCGTCTGCAGGTCGATCCGCCCGGCGTCGACCCCGTGGGTGTGGACGAGGTCGACCCGTTCCTGGATCGAGGGGATTCCGTTGGGGATCGCCGTGAACGCATCGCGACCCATGGTCTTCTGATCGCCGAAGTTGAACGGCGCGTGGTCGGTGCCGATGGTCGAGATCGATCGATCCGCGATTCCCCGCCAGAGCGGCTCGTGCTCCCGCGCGTCTCGGAGCGGTGGACTCATGACGTATTTCGCACCCTCGAAACCGGGCCGTTCCGCGCAGGTGTCGTCGAGCACCAGATGTGGGATCACCGACTCCACCCGGACGTCGACGCCTCGCTTCCGGGCGGCGATCGCCTGGTCGAGCGCCGCTTCGCACGAGGTGTGCACGATGTAGACGTGGGCACCGGTCAGCTCCGCGAAGGTGCAGAGATGATTGACCCCGGAAGCCTCGACCGACCGCGGCCGGGAAGGCTCGTGCCACTCGGGTCCGGTCCGCCCCTCCGCGAGCAATCGGCGCTGCATGGCGTCGATCGCTTCCGCGTTCTCGCAATGGGCGGTCACGATGACCCCGAGCTCCCGCGCGAGCTCGAGCAGCGGAATCAGATTCGAATCCGCGATGTCCAGCGCCCCCTTGTAGGCGAGGAAGATCTTGAAGGACGCCACCCCGTGCTCCGCGACCAGCTCCCGGATCTGCCGGTCCGCCAGCGCGTCGAAGCGGACCACCGAGAGGTGGAAGCTGTAGTCGCAGTTGGCGCCGTCTTCCGCGAGCCCCTTCCAGGTCTCGAACGCGGTCCTTGGTTCGTCATCGGGGCCGGGACAGATCATCTCGATGATCGTGGTCGTCCCGCCGACCAGCGCGGCCCGGGTGGCGGAATCGTGATCGTCGATCGCGTTGGTGCCCATGAAGGGCAGATGGATGTGCACGTGGGGATCGATGAACCCGGGGAAGACCAGACGGTCCGTGGCGTCGATGACCTCGGTTCCCTCGGGGAGTTCCGCGGGATCGATGGCCGCCTCGATCCGGGTGATCGTCTCGTCCTCGACGAAGACGTCGGCCCGACGCTGCGAATCGGCGTTGACCACGAGACCGTTCTTGACGAGGAGTGGCATGGGTTCAGTCGACCTCCGAGAGACAGCGATCGAGCACCTCGATCGCGAAGTCGCAGTCGGCCCGGGTGATGCACATGGGGGGCTTGATGCGAAGCACGTTGCCCTTCAGTCCACCCTTGCCGAGCAGAAGACCGAATTCCTTCGCCCGCTCGTGGACCTGCGCCGTCGCGGGCCCGTTGGGCGCCATCGACTTCGAGTCCGTCACCAGTTCCAGGCCGAGCATCAACCCCTGGCCCCGGGCGTCCCCGACGATGTCGTGGCTCGAGACCAGGTGCTTCAATCCGTCGAGCAGATGGCCGCCGATCTCGTGGCATCGCGACTGAAGATCCTCTTCGAGCATCACGTCGAGCGTGGCGAGCCCCGCGGCCATGGAGACCGGATTGCCACCGTAGGTGTTGAAGTGCAGGCGATTCGCCATGCTTCCCGCCACCTCGGCCCTCGCCACGCACGCCCCCAGCGGCGCTCCGTTGCCGATGCCCTTGGCCATGGTCACGATGTCGGGTGTGACGCCGTGATTCTCGAAACCCCAGAAGTTCGTCCCGGTCCGACCGAAACCCGTCTGGACCTCGTCGGAGATGCAGACCCCGCCGGCGGCCCGCACCGCCTCGTAGACCTTCGGGAGGTACCCCGGTGGAATCTCGACGGTCCCCCCCACGCCCTGGATCGGTTCCGCGATGAAGCCCGCGATCTGCCCGGAGGTCCCGTGCTGGATGAGGTCGATGACTTCGTCCGCGTACTTGGACCCGGCCTCCGGATCGTCGTAGCCGTACTGACCCCGGAGTCGGTCGGGAAGGCGGGCATGGTGCACGCCGATCCCGTGCAGGAGCGGCTGTTTCCAGGTGTGCAGCCCGGTCAGCCCCATCGCCTGGTTGGTCATCCCGTGATACCCGTTCCGCAGGGCGATCAGATCGAAGTTCCCGGTGTGCAACCGGGACATCAGCATCGCGAGTTCGTTGGCCTCGCTGCCGGAGCTCGTGAAGTAGCAGACCTCCAGACCGGAGTTCTCCGGCATGGTGGACGCGAGCTTCCGACCGAACTCCGCGATCGTCGGATGCAGGTAGATGGTCGTGGTGTGCTGCAGTCGCTCGACCTGCTCGCGGACCCGCTCGACGACCCGCGGGTGGCAGTGGCCGACCGACACTGTGACGATGCCGCCGAAGAAATCGAGATAACGCCGCCCGGTCTCGTCGAAGAGCCACTGCATCGACCCCTCCACGATCATCACCGGATCCCGGTAGTAGGTCAGCAGCGACGGCGCGAGGAACTCGCGACGCATCGCGAGCACCTCCTCGCGGGTGGGCCCCTGGTAGGGACCGGGGCGATGGGTGGTGGACGGCATCACCGGATCGGCGTGTTCATCGTTCAAGTGCGAACCCCTTCGTGAAGGTCATTCCGATCCAGTGGACGAGCGCACCGAGGCCGAGTCCGATGAACCATGCGTAATCGTAGATGCCGTCGAACAAGGGTGGAAACCACGCGTCGGGCGTTCCCGCGGTGTTGCTCGCCGCGTTGAGGAATCCGGGAAGATTCGGAAGCACCGCGACCACCAGCGCCACGATCGCGATCCAGTTCACGCCGGCGTATCGACCGCGGGGATCGTAGAGTTCATCGACGTCGAGACGGGTGCGCCGGATGATGAAGTAGTCGCAGAGCATGATGCCCGCGATCGGCCCCAGCAGCGCGCTGTATCCGATCAGCCAGGTGAAGATGTACTCACCGAGCCCGTCGAGCAGTCTCCAGGGCATGATCACCGCCCCGATGACGCAGGTCATGATCGCGCCGGTCCGGAATCCGATGCGTTGCGGGGAGATGTTCGAGAATCCGTTCGCGGGGCTGACCACGTTCGCCGCGAGGTTCGTGGAGAGCGTCGCGAGCAGCAGCGCCAGCATCGAGATCACCACCACCGGCTTCGATCCGAGCATTCCGACCAGTTGGACCGGATCCCAGATCGCCTCGCCGAAGACCACGACGGTCGCCGCGGTCACCATGACCCCGATGAAGCAGAAGAGGGTCATGGTCGGCGGCAGGCCGATCAACTGGCCCTCGATCTGGTCTCGTTGCGACCGGCAGTACCGCGTGAAGTCGGGAATGTTCAGCGAAAGCGTCGCCCAGAATCCGACCATCGCGGTCAGCAGGGGGAAGAAGACCGTCCAGAAACCGGATCCTTCGGGGTAGGTCGTCCTCGAACTGAAGAGCGTGGCGATGCCGTCGTCGGTCTCGCTGGTTCGAATCAACGCCCAGACCAGCAGCGCCAGTCCGGCCGCGATCAGAAACGGGGCCGCCCAGGACTCGAGCCACCGGATCGAATCGATGCCGATCGCGACGAAGCCCACGTGAACCAGCCAGAAGAGCGCGAAGCAGGTGAACTGGATTCCGGTGATGCCGAGCAGGTCGATCCTCGCGGAATCGGGCTCGACGCCGACCCATCCGAGCGTGACGATGATCGAGTAGATCGCGGCGCCGCCGATCCAGGTCTGGATGCCGAACCAGCCGCACGCGACCAGCGATCGCGCGATGGCCGGGAGATGGGCCCCGGCCGTGCCGAAACTCGAACGAACGAGCACGGGGAATGGAATCCCGTACTTCGTTCCGCCGTGACCGTTCAGGATCATCGGCACCGTGACGATCAGATTGCCCAGCATGACGGTGAGCACCGCCTGCCACCAGTTCATCCCGGCCTTGATCATCCCCGCCGCGAGCATGTAGGTCGGAATGCACACCGACATGCCGATCCAGAGCGCGGCCAGATGCCACTTCGACCACGTCCGGCCGTCTTCCGGGACCGGGGCGAGATCCGCGTTGGTCAGTCTCTGATCGGACATCCGGATTCGCCTCCCGAAGGTGCGTGCGGGACGGCCGTCGGCCGTTCACCGCGGATCGAGGTCGCGGAATCTTCGAGGCCGGTTCACCAGGCGGCGATGCCCTCGTAGGATTCCGGCCGACGGTCACGAAAGAACTGCCAGGTGTCGCGCACCGTCTGGATCAGATCCAGGTCGAGATCCGCGATGATCACCTCGTCCTGGTCACGCGATCCCTCGACCATGATCTGGCCGCGAGGATCGCAGAAGTAGCTCTGGCCGTAGAACTCCCCGATGTTCCAGGGCGCCTCCGTGCCGACCCGGTTGATCGCCCCGACGAAGTACTGGTTGGCCACCGCGTGCGCGGGCTGCTCGAGCTTCCAGAGGTACTCGCTGAGTCCCGCCACGGTCGCCGAGGGGTTGAACACGATCTCGGCGCCGTTCAACCCGAGCTCGCGGGCTCCCTCGGGGAAGTGCCGGTCGTAGCAGATGTAGACCCCGATTCTTCCGTATCGCGTTTCGAAGACCGGATAGCCGTTGTCCCCGGGCGTGAAGTAGAACTTCTCCCAGAAGCCCGGCTGGTAATGCGGGATGTGGTGCTTGCGGTACTTGCCGAGGTACTCGCCCGTTTCGTCGATGACCGCGGCGGTGTTGTAGTAGACGCCGGTCATCGCCTCCTCGTAGACGGGCACGACCATCACCATGGCGTGCTTCTTCGCGAGTTCCTGCATGAGCCGGATGGTGGGACCGTCGGGCACCGCTTCCGCGGTGCGATACCAGCGGGGATCCTGTTCGGCGCAGAAGTACGGACCGTAGAAGATCTCCTGGAGACAGCAGACGTTCGCGCCCCGTTCGGCCGCCTCCGCGATCAATCCGACGTGCTTCTCGATCATCGCCGCCTTGATCGCCTCGAGATCCGTCGAGTCCGGAAGGGCGTTCGAAGCCTGAATGAGTGCTGCGCGGGTGATTCTTGGCATGGGTCCTGCTCCTCAGATCCAGCGACGGACCGTGACTCTCGACCTGGTGAAGAAACGGGCTCCATCCTCGCCGTTCACATGCAGGTCGCCGTAGAACGACTTCTTCCAACCGCTGAACGGGAAGGCCGCCATCGGCGCCGGGACGCCCACGTTCACGCCGAGCATGCCGGCCTGGACGGTGCGCTCGAACTTCCGGACCGCGTGGCCGGAGTCGGTGAAGATGACCGACATGTTGCCGTACTCGGAGCGGTTGACGAATCCCACCGCCTCTTCGAGCGAGCCCGCCCGCATCACCGACAGCACCGGCCCGAAGATCTCCTCGGTGCCGACCCGCATGTCGGGCGTCACGTGGTCGAGGATCGTGGGCCCGACGAAGCAGCCGGCCGAGGGGACGTCCGCGGTGCGGCCGTCGATGAGCACCGAAGCGCCCTCCGCCTCGCCGATGCCGACGTATTCGAGGACGCGATCCCGCGATTCGAGATCCTGCATGGGACCCATGGAGGTGTCCGGACGATCTCCCGACCCGATCTTGATCCCCCTGGTCCGCTCGACCAGTGCGGGGACGAACCAGTCCGCCGAGTCGCCGACGCACACCACGACGCTTCCCGCGAGACAGCGTTGCCCGGTGTTTCCGAACGCGGATCCGAAGATCCCGTCGACCGCGGCGTCGCGATTGGCGTCCGGCATGATGATCGAGAAGTTCTTCGCCCCGCACATGCACTGGACCCGCTTGCCGTGCGCCGCCCCCTTCGCGTAGATCGAGGCGCCGGCCCGCGTCGAGCCGACGAAGGACACCGCCGCGACGTCTTCATGGGCGAGGAGACGATCGACGACCGCCAGTCCCCCGTGAACGAGATTCAAGACCCCTTCCGGGAATCCGGCTTCGTGCGCCAGTTCGGTGGTTCGCACCGCGGAGATCGGATCCTTCTCGGAGGGCTTCAGCACGAAGGTGTTGCCGCACGCGACCGCCATCGGCCACATCCACATCGGGACCATGATCGGAAAGTTGAAGGGCGTGATGCCGACGCAGACGCCGAGCGGCATCCGATCCGCCGAGGAATCGAGGCCGACGCCGCCCTCGTCCTCGGTGCGGCAGAACGACGAGGAGACCGCGATCTGCGGAAGGGTCCGGCCCATCATGAGGACGGGTGCGGCACAGGCGTGTTCGATGCAGTCGATCCCCCGTCGGACGGATCCGACCGATTCCCCCATCGTCTTGCCGTGCTCCCGGACCAGGATGCCCGCCAGTTCGTCGGCGTGATCCTCGAGGATCGTCTTGTAGCGGAAGAGGTGCTGGATCCGATCGCCCACCGGGGTCTGTGACCACGATTCGAACGCCGAGGCCGCCGCCGCCACCGCCCGATCGGCCGCGTCGACCGCGTCGAGCGGTGCGACCGAGACCGTCTTGCCGGTGGCCGGATCGATGTTCACCCGTTGCGTGGTGCCGGCGTCTTCGTGCGCCGCACCGCCGATGAGGTGATGAAGGGACTGGGTCGACATGGGGGAACTCCGTTCCGGGCTCGAGGATCGGGATCGGCGGGCATCGCCTCGGAAGCGTCAGCCTCCCTGAGGACGATGCATCTTCGGACCGGTGACGGCCTTCCGCGGCCCCCCCTTGCCGGCGTCGCCGCCGAACTGACGGTCGTTCGCCTGACGTTCGAGCCGTTCCGCCCGCTCGTCCGGCCCCTCTTCGCGACGACTCGCCTCCTTGGCGAGGGTGATCTTCTTCTTCTTGAGGGCACGAGCCTTCTTCTGCTTTTCGAGTTGCTTTCGGGTGGCCATGCGGCGCTCCGGATCAGGGTGTCGAGGAATCGGTCACGAATGCGATCTCAGGCCGGCACGTCGAAGACGAGGACCACGTACGCGAGAAAGAGGAGGGTGTGGATGGCACCCTGTAGAACGGTACTCCGTCCGCTCCCGAAATTCACCATCGCGGCGAGAATCGTGGTGACAAGAAGTACCAATTCGACGTTTTCAAGTCCGAGTTCGACCTTCTTCCCCGTCACGAACCCGATGATCAGCACGGCGGGGATGGTCAGTCCGATCGTGGCGACCGCCGACCCCAACGCGATGTTGACGGTCCGTTGAAGACGGTTCGCCATCGCCGCCCGAACCGCGGCCATCGCTTCCGGCGAAAGCACGAGGATCGCGACGAGGAATCCGCCGAGCGCCGCCGGCGCTCCGAGCGCCGCGGTCCCGTGGTCGACCACCAGCGCCATCTTCTTGGAGAGCAGCACGATCGGGAGCATGGTGAGGACGAGCAGGATCGAGTGGTAGCCGACGCTGATCACCTCGACCCCCGCGTGATCGTCCT
>JAACEA010000164.1 GCA_009936695.1 Planctomycetia bacterium | reverse complement strand
CGTAGTAGATCATCGGCGCGCCGGGTGAAGTCATCTGGAGGAAGGCGAACAGCCGCGCCCGGCGATAGCAGTCTTCGGTCGGCTTGCCGCCGTCGTAGGTCGGATCGCCCTGTTCACGATTGCCCTCGTCGAAGGCGCGATCGGGATTGAAGATCTTGGAGACGAGCCTGTCGGTGTCGTGACTGTCTCCGAGATTCTGCATCACGGCCGTGACTTCCGGCGGGTAGGCGGCTCGAAGTTCGGCGAGTCGTCGATCGAGTTCGGACGCCGGAATCTTCATCTCCTCGTGTCCGATCCAGGCGAGCGCCGCCTCGGCGAACGGGTAGTTCATCACCGCGTCGAAGGTGCGGCCATCGAGCCAGTGCGGTGCGGTTCTCCAGATCTCGCCGACGATGTACGCATCGGGATTGATGCTCCGGACCAGTCGGCACCACTCGATCCAGAAGGACATCGGCACCTCCTCGGGAACGTCGAGGCGCCAGCCGTCGATGCCGTCGCTCGGATCGCCGTCGCCGTCGGGGTCCATCCATCGCCGGGTCACCGCCGCGAGATGGTCACGAAGGGTCCGCGAGGCGATTCCGTGTTCGGGGCTCTTGCGGAACGCGGGCAGTTCGTCGAATCCCGCCCAGCCGTCGTACTCGAACGGATCCCACGACCGGATGCTGAACCAGTCCGCGAACGGGGATTCGACGCCTCGTTCCTTCACGTCGAGGAAGGCCGGATGGTCGACGCCGACGTGGTTGAAGACGCCGTCGAGAATCACTCGGAAACCTCGGCGCTTCGCCTCCCGCAGGAAATCGAGGAAGACGAGATCGCTTTCCGACCAGGTCCAGGTGGTCGGATCGTCGAGTCGCTCGCGGGCGATGGTGTCCGCGAAGTCCGGGGCGCCGGCGCCGAAGTGCTCATCGACATGTCGATAGTCGCTCGCGTTGTACTTGTGGTGCGTCGACGCCTGGAAGATCGGATTCAGGTAGATCGCGTTGACGCCGAGCGACTCCAGGTAGGGGAGCTGGTCCCGCAGGCCCTGAAGGTCGCCTCCGTAGTGTCGATCGAAGACGAAATGGTCGTAGAAGGTCTGGCCGTCGCGCCCCTCCCAGGGGCTGGGCTCGTACCAGGCGGCCGTCCAGGGGCGGACCGGATCCGGATCGTTGGAGTGATTACCGTCCCGGAATCGTTCGACCATCACCTGGTACCAGACGGCGTGCTTCGCCCAGTCCGGGGTTCGGACCATCGGAATCTCGGACACGGGTTCAGACACCTGGTGAATTCCATCCGTGGAAGGTGAAGGCGGACTCGGTTCCGATCGCACACCACTTCATCGGCTCGACGAACGCGGAACCCGGTGATTCGGAGCGATGAAGTCCAGCGTCGCGCCGAGGGGGCGAAACTCCGGTGGATCCGCGGCGGGAAGTGGTGGGCGGCGGCGAGACCCGGATCCTCGAGTCCGGGAAGCCCGGGCCGATCGAGGCCGCGCCGAATCGTCCGTGCCTCGCGTGGAGCAAGGTACGGCTCCAGCCCGGGTCACGTCTCGTCGGTCCGCTCGGTCGTTCGACTCCCGGCCGGGGGTCTCGGGTCGTCGCGTTCCGGGACCTCCGCGCTCAGGACGGGTCGGTCGTTCTCTCCCTTGTCACGTCGTCGAGGCCCCCTGACGTGTCGGAGTCGGTTCGCGGCGTTGTGGGCCGCGATCTTGTAGACCTCGGCGAGGGTCGGATAGTTGAACACGCTGTTCATGAAGAAATCGAGCCCGCCGCCGAGCGAGATAACCGCCTGCCCGATGTGCACGAGTTCCGTGGCGTTCGTGCCGATGCAGTGGACGCCGAGGAGATCGTGGGACTCCCGATGGAACAGCATCTTGAAGGTTCCGGTGTCGTCGCCGAGGATCTGGCCTCGTGCGGTCTCGCGGTATCGGGCGACGCCGACTTCGTAGGGGATCCGATCCCGGGTGAGCTGTTCCTCGGTCGCGCCGCACATCGAGATCTCCGGTACCGCGTAGATCCCGTAGGGATAGAGACTGCCGAAGTTCTCCGCCTCGAAGCCGAACATCCGGCAGGCGGCGATCCGCCCTTGTTCGCTGCTGGTCGCCGCCAGGGCGGGAAAACCGACCACGTCGCCCGCCGCGTAGATGTTGGCGACGTTGGTGCGGAACGCCTCGTCGACCGGAATCCGGCCTCGATCGTCGGTCTCCACGCCCGCGCTGCCGAGATGCAGCGGTCCGGTGGCGGGGGCGCGCCCGATCGAGAAGAGGACGCAGTCGGCGATGATTCGCTTGCCGCTCTCCAGCTCCAACTCGACTTCGGGTCGGCCCTCGTCGAAGACCTCGACCCGGGCCACCGCCTCGCCGAGTCGGAAGGTCACGTCCTTCTTGCGCATCTGGTGCATCAGCTCGTCGACGATCTCGTGATCCACGAAGTCGAGCAGTTGATCGCGTCGATCGACCAGTGTCACCTGGACCCCCGCGGTCGCGAAGATCGACGCATACTCGACGCCGATGACGCCACCGCCCACGACCGCGAGGTTCGACGGCAGGCTCTCCATCTTGAGCACGTCGTCCGAGGTCATGATCAGCTTTCCATCGCTGGGGCCGGTGGGAGGGGCGGCCGCATTCGTGCCGCAGGCCACCATGATGTTCTCGGCGGTGACCGCGCGGGTCCCGGCGTCGTTGCTGATCGCGACGCGATGGGCGTCGAGGAAGGACGCCTCTCCATCGAGCACGGTGATGTCGTTCCGGGCGAGGCTGTTGCGAACGACGCGTGTCTCGGACGCGATCACCTCGTCGACCCGGGCGATGAGATCCGACATCTCGGGACGCTTGCGAATGCCGTATCCGTCGTCGCCGACGCCTCCGACGCTGGAAAGGATCGCTTCACGGAGGGTCTTCGAGGGGATGGTCCCGGTGAAGGTGCAGACCCCGCCGACTCGACGTCGCTTCTCGATCAACGCGACCCGCTTGTGAAGCTTGGAGGCCTGGATGGCGGCGGACTGGCCCGCCGGACCGCTGCCGATGACGAGAAGGTCGAAGTCGTGGGTTTCGCTCATGTCGAGAGGGTACCCGCAGCCGGTCGATCCCTGATCCCCGCCGGATCGATACTTCCTTCAGGAATCCCCTCCGGCCGGGGCCGGAGGGGATTCGATG
>JAACEA010000163.1 GCA_009936695.1 Planctomycetia bacterium | reverse complement strand
GTATGCGTATGCGTATGCGTGTTCTTGTGTTCGTATGTGTTAGTGCATGACCCGCATGACCCCAACCCGCCTTCGCCTCCTCGGGGTTGAGGTCGAGCGTGCGCAGCGGCTGCTCATCGTCGAGGCACGCCTTGCACTTCTCCAGCACGCCCAGTCGGAACTTCGCGTCCTTGTCGCCGGACCGCGCCTGCCGCTGGGCCTTGTCGAGCGAACCGTCGACCTGTTCGGCGTCGGCGAGGAGGAGCTCCAGTCCGATGATCTCGATGTCGCGGACCGGATCGATCGAGCCGGACACGTGGACGATGTCGTCGTCCTCGAAGCAGCGGGCGACCTGGAGCAGGGCGTCGACCTCGCGGATGTTGGCGAGGAACTTGTTGCCGAGTCCTTCGCCCTTGCTCGCGCCTTCGACCAGTCCGGCGATGTCGACCAGTCGGATCACCGCGGGGATGATCTTCTGCGTCTCGATGTGCTCGTTGATCACCCCGAGCCGCGGATCGGGCACGCTGACCACGCCGACGTTGGGTTCGATGGTGCAGAACGGGTAGTTCTGGGCCTCGATGCCTGCGGCGGTGAGGGCGTTGAAGAGGGTGCTCTTGCCGACGTTGGGCAGTCCGACGATGCCGCATTCCATGGCGGGATTCCTGAATCGCTGGGGGGATGGTGGGGGATGCGCGGTCCGGCCGGAACCGGGTCGGACATGCTAGTCGGTCGGGGGCCGATTGCGAATCACCACCATTCGGGTTGACCGCCTGACGATTCGCCGTGATCCTGCTCCTTCCGGCGTGCAAGGGCTGGTCCGTCCCGGGCCGACGCGGCCGGTTGGATGGCATTCCCCCGGCTGGAGAGACCCATGAGCGACAAGCGCGTCAAGATCACCTTCCACGGCCACGCCGCGTTCTCGATCACCGACGGGACCCACACCGTGCTGATCGATCCGTTCATCACCGGGAACCCCCAGGCCGAGGCCGCGGGCATCACCGCGGATTCGATCGATTGCACGCACATCGCCCTGACCCATGGTCATGAGGATCACGTCGGCGACACGCTGGCGATCGCGAAGCGGTGCGACGCGACGGTGCTGGGCCCGTACGAACTCTGCAACATGCTCGGCGAGCAGGGGCTGGAGAAGCTGGAGCCGGCGAACCCGGGTGGCGGGGTCGACATGCCTTTCGGCCGGATCACCATGACCCACGCGTTTCATTCATCGAGTTTCGGCGGCAAGTACATGGGGATGCCCACCGGCCTGGTGATCAGGATGGGCGACACCACGATCTACAACACCGGCGACACCGGGATCTTCGGGGACATGGCCCTGATCTCGGAGATCCACCGGCCCGACGTGCTCATCCTGCCGATCGGCGACCGGTTCACCATGGGCCCCGCCGATGCCAGTCGGGCCGCGGAGATGGTGAATGCGCCGATCGCGATCCCGTGCCACTTCGGCACCTGGCCGCTCATCGACGCGGATCCGGATCGGTTCACGCCCAACGGCGTCGAGGTCCGGCGGCTCGAAGTGGGTGGATCGACCGAGGTCTGACTCGGACCCGTCGCGATCGTCTCCGATTCCGCACCGAGGGAAGTCCCGGTGGGTGCCGAGCCGATATGGTTCGAGTGGCTCGTCCCGCTCCCGGGGGTGGGCCGCGGGCCGCATCCCGTCGAAGCGGCCCGCCGGAGTGCGCCTGACCCCTTCGGAGCCGAATGCGACCACCCACGGGCCAGACCGACGACCGCATGACGCCTTTCCACGTGAGGCTGATCGTGCTCGGCGTGCTTTCGCTGCTGGTGGTCACCACCCTCGTCCTGCAGATGATGCGGCTCTCGGTGGCGGAGGGGGCCTCCCGGCTCGCCCGGGCCGAGTCGCGATTGGTCCGCCGCACCTTCCAGCCGACGGTTCGAGGCCCGATCGTCGACCGGGACGGCCGGCCACTCGCCGTGGAACGCACCGGCTGGGACTTCTGCGTCGACTACGAGGTCATCACCGGCGAATGGCAGCGACGGCAGGCCGCACGAAGCGCGAAGCAGGCGGTCGGCACCGGTTGGAGCAGTCTTTCGCGGTCCGAACGGGACGCGGCGATCGATGCCGAGACACCCCGGTGGCAGGCCCGCATCGACGCGATCTGGGCGACGGCGGCGACCGAGACCGGGCTGGTGCTCGAGGAACTCCCGGCTCGACTCGCCGCGATCCGCCGAGGCGTCTCGATTCGAAGCGCGTCGGTCTGGCATCGACAGTTCGAGCGACTGGCCCGGCGCCGTGGCCGCGCCGAGGCGGAGGAGATCTTCGTCGCCCGGCCGATCGCGGAGCAGAAGGGGCTTCACCCGATCGCCGAGGACTTCGCTGAAAGCGATGCGGACACCTTCGCGCTGCGAAAGGCGATCGCGTCGTTGATGGATGAGGTCGCGGCCTCCGGTGGGTCGGCGGAGAACGATCCGCCCTTCGCGGTGCGTGGCGTCAACCGAAGGGTGCGCGGATTCTCGAAGGCCCGGGTCGTCATCGATCGCGCGTCCCTTCCCGCGGATCTCCGCGCTGAAGGCTCGACGGCGATCGAGGTGGGCGGGATCGCCTCCACGCTGGTCGGCACGACGCGGGCCGAGGTCGCCCCCGAGGACATCGAACGACGTCCCTACGAACGTCTTGACGACGCCGGCGAGTCGATCCTCGACTACTCCGGTTACCGAGCGGGCCGCGACCTCGTGGGTTCGACCGGGCTGGAACGTGAATTCGATCGCGACCTGCACGGCACGATCGGCATGAAGGAGACCGACCGCGCGAGCGGTGACGTGCTCTCCCGCGTCCAACCACGCTTCGGCGAGGCGGTCCGGATCGCGGTCGATGCGGATCTTCAGGCCCGGGTGCGGGCGATCCTGGACCCCGAACTCGGACTGATGCAGGTCCGACAGTTCCACTACGGCTGGAACGCCTCGGGTCCGCGAACGCCGGAACTTCCACTCGGAACGCCGCTGCACGGGGCCGTGGTGGTGATCGACGTCCGGACCGGAGAGACCCTCGCCCTCGTGTCCACGCCCAACTTCGCGGACCTCGAGCTCGCCGCCGAGGATCTGGCCCTGATGCTGATGCCGGATGCCGATGCTCGCGACCTGCCCGAAGAGGATCGGCGGCGACGGCGCACCCTCCAGGATCTCGCCCCGTTTCGCAATCGCGCGATCGGGACCGCGTATGCGCCGGGCTCGATCGTGAAGCCGCTCGTCTACGTCGCCGGGGTCGAGGATGGCCGGTTCGGGCTGCGCCAGTCCATCGAGTGCAAGGGTTGGATCCGCGGCGAGTTCAAGAAACCGCGTTGCTGGGGATGGCGCCCCGAACAGGGGCTCTACGGTCGCCATGAGCACCTTGGTCCGGTGGACGCGATCGCGGAGAGTTGCAACATCTACTTCTACACCATCGCGGACGTGCTCGGCCCGGATGCGATGCGGGCGTGGTACCGATCCTGCGGGCTCGAGATGCCTCTGGGCGCGGGGCTCGCGGCCGCCAGCGAGGGGACCTTCGTCCCCGACCGAACCGACGTCGGTCGCATGCTCTTCGGCATCGGGCAGGGATCCGTGGCGTGGACGCCGCTCCACGCGGCCAACGCCTACGCGAGGCTCGCTCGGGCGGGGGCCCCGGTCGAACCGGTGCTGGTCCTCGACGACGCGGCGCCGCGACCGACCGTTGATGGCGACTGGAGTCGGGCGGCGGTGGAGATCGCCCTCGACGGCATGGCGAAGTCCGCGAAGGAGGGTACGGCGAGCCGATTGTGGCTCGACCCGACCACTGGGCCTCGTACCGAGGAGATTCTCGACTTCCGGGACTTCGGGGATGCGGCGCCGAAGATCTGGGCGAAGACGGGCACGGCTCAGGTCACGGGCGAGGCGTCGCACGCCTGGTACGCCGGTCTGATCGCGCCCGCGGGATCGAGCGAACCGCGCTACGCCTTCGCGGTCATCGTCGAACACGGAAACTCCGGGGGACGAGCGGGTGGTCCGGTCGCGGCGCAGGTGGTCCGGGCGCTCGCGGCCGAAGGATATCTCGGGGAGCAGGCCCGGACGACGCTCGATCCGACACCGGTCGAGTGGCTCGATCCACTTCCCGACGAAGCCGGGATGGTCGAGTCCTCGATTCCCGGCGACGTCGCTCGGAACGTGATCGGGGCATCCGATCGGAGTGACGCGGGTTGACCGACTCCGAATCCATCACCTCCTCGACGCGGGTCGACGAACCGGGCCGCCCGGTGCGGGAGCGTTTCACCGCGCGGGGGCTCCACGAGTCGGCCCGCGACCTGCAGGCCGGTCGGATTCGATGGGGGACCGTCGGATGGATCGTGGTGCTGGCGGCCCTCGCCCTCAACGTGATCGGGATCGTGGCCATCGCCACCACCGAGCCCGGCTTCGCCCGCAAGCAGGCGCTCTTCCTGCCACTGGGTCTGATCGTCGCGGCGTTCATCGCGGTGCCCGACTATCGCCGCCTTCGCCCGCTCGTTCCCGGCCTCAGCGTCCTGGTGCTGGCGTTGCTGGTCTTCGTGTTGATCCCTTTCGTGCCGACCTGGATCGTCCGGCCGTACAACGGGGCTCGTCGGTGGATCAATCTCGGCATCACCGATCTCCAGCCATCCGAACTCGCGAAGGTGGTGTGGGTGCTGGCGCTCGCCGCCTGGTTCCGGCTTCGCTGGAACGTGCGATCCCTTCGAGGATTCGCCCTGCCGTTCGTCGTGACGGCGATTCCCATGGGGCTGATCCTGCTCGAGCCCGACCTCGGCACCGCCCTGCTGTTCGTACCGACCCTGCTGGCACTGCTTTTGGTCGCGGGGGCGAAGATCTCCCACCTCACGATCCTGGTGCTCTCGGGAGTCCTCGCGGTGTCCGCGGTGCTCTTCACGCCGATGCGCGGTTACCTCAAGGAGCATCAACAGGACCGCATCGAGGCGTTGCTCGCGCAGATCGAGGGGGACGATCGATATCGCGACGACATCGGCTACCAGGGGGACCGGGCGATGACCCTCGCCGGGGCGGGCGGCCTGACCGGCGTCGGCCGTGAACACGCCGCCACGCTGCTGCGGTTCAACCATCTTCCCGAGGAGCACAACGACATGATCTTCGCGGTCGTCACCTGCCGGTGGGGGTTGGTGGGCGGGGCGGTGGTCTGGGCGCTGTTCCTGATGATGGCCGTCGGAGGCTTCCTCGTCGCGGCCTTCGCTCGGGATCTCTTCGGGCGATTGCTTGCGACGGGTCTGGTCACCCTGCTGCTCGCCCAGATGGTGATCAACACCGGCATGACGATCGGCCTGCTGCCGATCACCGGCATGACGCTGCCCTTCGTGAGTGCGGGCGGATCCAGTCTGGTCACCGCGTGGATGATGATCGGACTGGTCCTGAACGTCGGACTGCGCCGCCCCAGGCGGATGGAGCAGTGGGAGGTCGCGGGAACCGGTTGAACGCTCGAGGCGGCAGCGGGCGGCGAACCGTGGTACACCGTTGC
The DNA here is from genome assembly GCA_009936695.1 of Planctomycetia bacterium. Classification (GTDB taxonomy): domain Bacteria; phylum Planctomycetota; class Phycisphaerae; order Phycisphaerales; family SM1A02; genus UBA12014. The sequence goes on along the minus strand of JAACEA010000163.1, from coordinate 2,398 downwards.
TCCCCATGCACGACTCCAAGCTCGCCACGCCCCCCGAATCCTTCCTCTCCGCCGCCGCGTCGGCGGGTATCGAGTTCGAGCCGGAGGACCTCGTCCGGATCGGCCGGTATCTCGAGCTGCTCTACGAAGCCAATGCACGGATGAACCTGACCGCGATCCGCGAGCCCGCGGAGGCGTGGGAGCGGCACGTGCTCGACAGCCTCACGCTGCTCCCGTGGATCCTCCAGCTGGAGGAACGCTTCAGCGAGGCGACCCGGCTCGTCGACGTCGGCTCCGGCGGCGGACTGCCGGGGCTGGTGCTCGCATGCGTGCGTCCGCGGCTGGAGATCGTCCTCATCGAGGCCACCGGCAAGAAGGCGAGGTTCCTCGAAGCGACCGCGGCGAGCCTCGGGCTCGACCGGGTCAAGGTGTTGAACGAACGGGTGGAGACCGTGGGACGGGATCCGGCTCACCGGGAGTCCCATCACCTCGTGCTTGCGCGGGCGGTCGGTGCCCTGGACGTCCTCGCGGAATACACCGTCCCCCTCGCCCGCACGGACGGTCTGGTGCTGGCGATCAAGGGTGCGAAGGCGGAGGAGGAGATCGAGACCGCGAAGCAGGCGCTCTACAAGCTGCATGCGTCGGTGGTCGAGGTCCATCCGACCTCGACGGGTCGCATCGTGGTCATCGAGAAGAACCGGGCGGTTCCCAAGGCCTATCCACGCGAGGTGGGCGAGCCGAAGCGTCGACCGCTGGCCTGAACCGTGAACCAGCACGGGTGCGTCCGACGATGAACGACCTATGCTTGATGGAGAACGGTCGCCGGAACGCGACCGCACGACGCTCGAACCGGTTTCCCCATGATTCTCCCCGCCCGCTCCATGCTCGCCCCCGACGGCCCCGTCGCCCGCCGACTCGCGGACTTCGAGGCGCGGCCCCAGCAGCTCGAGATGGCGACGGCGGTCGAGGATGCGCTGGCGGCGAAGGAACGGCTGTTCGTCGAGGCCGGCACCGGAACCGGCAAGAGCTTCGCGTATCTGCTGCCCGCGATCGGAAGCGTGCTCGCGAATCGCGGTGATCGGGTGGTGATCTGCACCCACACCATCAGTCTGCAGGAGCAGCTGATGGACAAGGACATCCCGCTGCTTCGAGCCCTCGTCCCCGACGAGTTCACCGCGGTCCTCGTGAAGGGGCGATCGAACTACCTTTCGAAGCGACGGCTCCGGCTCGCGGTGGAACGGGAGACGAGGCTGCTCGCGGACGAGCCCGAACGCCACGCCCTCCAGCAGATCGAGAAGTGGGCCGCCCGCACGAACGATGGAACCCTCGCCACGCTGCCCCAGCTCAAGCGGCCCGGGGTGTGGGATCACGTCCAGAGCGATGGTGGAAACTGCATGGGGCGCCGCTGCCCGACCCATGACGAGTGCTTCTACCAGTCCGCGCGACGTCGCATGGAGAACGCCGACATCCTGGTGTGCAACCACGCGCTGTTCTTCAGTGATCTGGCACTGCGGATGCGGGGGGCGGGCTTCCTGCCGCCGTACACGCACGTGATCCTGGACGAGGCGCACACCGTCGAGGACGTCGCGGCGGAGCACTTCGGACTCCGGGTCTCGGAGGGCCGGGTGCGTCACCTGATGCGGATGCTGCTTTCGGAGCGGACCAATCGCGGGGTGCTCGCGACGATCGGGGGCCGGTCCGGCGCGGGGGAGATGGTCGACGACTCGGTCACCGCGCTTCGGCGGGCGGAGACCGCCACCAACGCGTTCTTCGACGATCTCGCCGCGTGGCTCGAACGCGACGGGAACGGCTCGGTGCGGATTCCCGTCGCCGGCGTCGTCGACAATCCGCTGTCACCCGCGTTGCGGTCGCTCGCCTCCGCATTGAAGGTCCTGCGCACCCGCGTCACCAACGAGACCGACGAGATGGAGCTCGGCTCGCTCGCGGGTCGGGCGACGGAGATCGCGGAGGCGACGGCGCTTCTCGTGGAACAGGGCGTCGAAGGGTGCGTGTACTGGGCGGAGAGTCACCGCCGACGCGATCGCCGCGGAGGCGGGCACCGAGGGAGCGTCACCGTCGCCTGTGCCGCGGTCGACGTGGCGCCGGTGCTTCGGGAGCATCTCTTCGGTCGTGACGGCGCCGTGATCTGCACCAGCGCGACGCTCGCGACGGGTTCCGACGACTTCTCGCTGGTGACGGGGCGGCTCGGTGCCGAGGCGCCGCGGACCCTGCAGGTCGGCTCCCCCTTCGACTTCGCCCGTCAGATGCGGGTCTTCGTCGACCCATCCATGCCGGAGCCGAAGGATCCGGCCCACCTCGATCGCCTCACCGCGCGGATCGTCGAGCAGATCCGGGCGACGGACGGCGGTGCATTCGTGCTCTTCACCAGCAACACCGCGATGCGCGAGGCGGCGGAACG
>JAACEA010000162.1 GCA_009936695.1 Planctomycetia bacterium | reverse complement strand
TGGGGGCAGTCTACCACCGTCGCGTCGGTTGTCGGGTTTCCCGAGGGGGGGGTACGATGGGCGGATGTCCTTCAACGAGCGAACCTTGGCGTCGATCACCGTTCCATCCACCGGGCTGACCGGCCTGCTGGTGGGTGGAATCCTGCTGGTCGGGTGCCGATCCCCCCTCGATCGGGATCCGGAGGCCGACCTTCGAGCCTCGGTTCGGACCGCGGTCGACGAGCAACTTCGTGATCTCGATCCCGACGCGACCCCACGGGAGACCCGGGCCTTCGTCGACGACCTGTCGCAGGAACTCGACTCGCGGCTCGACGAACTCGAAACGCTCGGGCCGCAGGCCAAGGACGGGGGCGCGGCCCTGGCGCTCGGGCCGGGACTCGACGGGGAACCGCTCGAGGTCGTGCCGATCTCGCTCGGCGACGCGATCCGGACCGCCGTCCGACACAACCTCGGTGTGCAGCAGTCGCGGGTCGATCAGGCGGTCGCGGCGACCGAGATCGTCCGGGCCGAAGCGGCGTTCGACGCCGTCCTCGGCGCCGGGGTGAATTTCGCCCGCATCGACGAACCGGGCAACGATCTGTTGCTCGCGATCCCGGGTGGGCAACCGGTGATCTTCGACCAGGGACAGGACGCTCGGCAGTGGGGCTTCACCACCGACGTCTCCAAGCGACTCGGGAGCGGTGGCGCGGTGTCCGTCTCCTTCGGCGCCGACGAGACCTCGGTCTACAACACCACGACGCCGACGGTGTTCGACGACGCGTGGAACTCGGCGGTGTCGCTCGGCATCGGGCAGCCGTTGCTTCGCGGATTCGGCGAAGACGTCAACACCGCGGAGATCCGACTCGCCCGCAACGCGGACCGCAAGGCCGCGGTGGCGATTCGTGCGAATCTGCTCGCCCTGCTGGTGCAGGTCGAGAACGCCTACTGGAACCTCGTGCTCGCCCGGCAGGACCTCGTGATCGCCGAATGGCTGGTCGAGGAGGGGGACCGGATCCGGGAGATCCTCTCGAACCGCCGCGGCTTCGACACCACGCTCGCCCAGTACGCCGACGCGGTGGCGACGGTCGAGAGTCGCAAGACCCGGGTCATCCAGGCGCGGCGGGACGTCGGTCGGACCGCGGACGCGCTGAAGGCGCTGGTCAACGACCCGGACCTCCCGGTCGGCGGCGAGTTCGATCTCGTCCCGGTCGACTTCATGATCGACGCCCCGTTCGGCTACGACCTCCGCAATTCGATCTCGACCGCACTGATCCGATCGCCGTTCATCGACGCCGCGATCCTCGACATCGACGACGCGTCGATTCGCGAGATCGTGGCTCGCAACGGCCGTCTTCCGCAGCTCGATCTTCAGGCGGAGGTCAGCTGGCTGGGACTCTCGGATGGATTCGGTTCGAGCGTTCGGGAGATCGACGGTGACTACATCGACTACCTCGTCGGGCTGCAGTTCAGCCAGCCGATCGGCAATCGCGCCGCGGAAAGCGTGCTGCAACAGGCGCGGCTTCGACGGTCGTCGGCCGTGATCGGATATCGCAATGCGATCCAGGACGTGGTGCTCGACGTGAAGAACGCGGTTCGCGACATTGCGGCCGGATACGCGCTGGTCGCCCAGGCCCGGAACTTCCGTCTCGCCCAGGCGGAGAACCTCCGCTCCCTCGAAGCCCTTCGCGAGACCCTCGCGGCGTTGACCCCCGAGTTCCTCAACCTGCTCTTCCAGCGGCAGGAGCGGCTCGGCGAGGCGCAGTTCCAGGAGTTGCAGGCGATGGCGGTCTACAACCTCTCCATCGCGGAACTCGGTCGGGCGACCGGCAGCGGTCTCGAAGCCAACGGCATCGACCTCGTGGTCGTCGGTCCGGACGCCGGGTCCGCGGCCAACACCCTGGACGGTGGTTCCTGAGGTGTCCGATCCGCTCCCCGGTGCCACGGTGCGATCGGGATTCGATCCCGCGGTCCTCGCCGACGCGGTCATTCGCCTGCGAACGGGCCGGCTCGTCGGCATGCCGACCGAAACGGTCTACGGACTGGCCGGCGCGACCTTCGATCCGGCGGCCCTCGAGGCGATCTACGCGATCAAGCAGCGGCCCTCCGACAATCCGCTGATCGCCCACGTCGCGTCGGTCGACATGGCCCGCACGCTCTGCCGATCCTGGACGGACGACGCCGATCGATTGGTCGCCGCGTGCTGGCCCGGTCCGCTGGCGATCGTGCTCGATCGCGCCGACTCGGTGCCGGCGATCGCGGCGGGCGGACGGGATTCCATCGCGATCCGGATGCCGGCGCACCCGGTCGCCCTGCGGCTCATCGAGTCGATGGGCGCGCCGGTCTCCGCCCCCAGCGCCAATCGGTCCGGGTCGATCTCGCCAACCGAGGCTCGCCACGTGCTCGCGGACTTCGCCGAGGAGGATCTGCTGGTCCTCGACGGTGGGCCGTGCCGCATCGGGCTGGAGTCGACGGTCGTCGATCTTCGTGGGCAACGTCCGACCGTCCTTCGGCCCGGCGCGGTGACCACGGATCGCATCGCCGAGATCCTCGGAGTGAAGGTGACGCAGCCGGAGATCCTCGGCCAGGCCGAATCGCCCGGCACCGCGTCCCGGCACTACGCGCCGACCACGCCCACCCGACTGTGCACGCTGGAAGACGCCGGCGGTGACGGCGTGGCGGTCATCACGATCGCCTCGGAGACTTCCGGAACGACGCCCGCGGCGGGGAGCCGATTTCGCGTGGACCTGCCTGACGATCCGACGCTGGTCGCGGCGATGCTCTACTGCACCCTGCATGCCGCGGATCTGAGCGGCTCCAGTCGAATCGACATCGTGCCGCCGCGGGTCGATGGTGATTCGATCTCCTGGAACGCGGTGCTCGACCGGCTCGGCCGCGCCGCTGCGACCGACTGAACGTCGCGGCCCTGCGGGCACCGCCTCAGCCGGCCACGGTTGGAGGCTCGATCTCCATCCCGCGTTCGGCGATGTTCTCGGCGAGGTGTTCGGCCCAGAGGTCCATCGCCTCCTTGGCGTGGCCCCACGGGTCGAGCTTCTCGAGACCGAAGGGGCTGCCCCGGCGGCCGCCCATCATCGCGAACACGATCTCGCCGGTCATCGAATCCGTCACTTCCGCCTCCATGGCGGCGGCGCCGAGGCCGAAGCCCGCGATCGACGTCGCGGGGTGGATGTTCAGGGCGACCACGGCCTTGCGCACGTCGGTCACCGCGATTCGCACCCGAAGCACCTCGGGACCGGGCGTCGCGACGATCTCATGATCAGCGCCGAGGAAGTCGACGACCTGGCCGTGGAGATACGCCGACAGTTCAGCCTTCTTCTCGTCGGTCATGTCGCGGGCGTCGGCGTCGGCGTCGATCCGCAGTTCGACCGGGTCGACGAGGAATGCCCGGTAGTCCTCGACGTCGATGGCGTCGTTGCTCCAGGTCACCAGCTGGTCCTGGAACTCCCCGTCGTCGAGCGACGCGTAGGTCTCCTCCGCGAGGAAGCCCGAGGGTGCCACCTTGTAGTCGGCGGCACAGCCGCCGAACAGGATCAGGACCGGAAGCGCGATGCTTGAAACGATCGTTGAAGAACGCATTAGGGACTACTCCCCGTGATAGAGAGGCGAGCTGGATCTCGGGGCGACCATCGTCCCGCACCGAGCGTGAGGCTCTCGATACGTCGGCGGGAGGTGGCGGTGCGTCGATCGGATCGGATTTCATCGAACGATCGATGCGGCGATCGATCCGAACCCGCCGCGGGTCGAACGGGAGCGCATGGTGCCGCTCACCCCGAGGGCACAGGCACTTCCCTCGGGCCAGCAGGGATCTGGATGATGATGCCCGTACACGCGTTCTTAATGGCAAGATGCGCCATGATGTGATATTTTCGCGGTCCATACGTGAGGGGCTCCACGATTCCGCGTCGAACAGGCTTCGAAGATCAATCCTCTACATTCCGTTCGGTCGTGGTCACCACGTGACACCCGGCCAGAGAGATGAGTACTCCGAAAATGACCCAGATCTGGACGCCTCGCACCCACGGCATTCGCACGCGACGTGGCTCCCTCGCACTCGCCACCGGTTTCGTCGCGTGCCTCGGCACCGCGGCGACCGCGGGCACCGTGACGACCATGTCCTTCACCGCGGACATGTACCGGGTGGATGGCAGCGGC
>JAACEA010000161.1 GCA_009936695.1 Planctomycetia bacterium | reverse complement strand
CCTCTGCCACCTCGGCCTCGCCCGGGAGGCGGCCCTGCTCGGCGGTTCCGGTCTCAAGACGCCTCGGGCGGACCTGCCTTCGGGTGGTCCACCCGTCGCCGACGTCGTCGAGATCCGCAATCTCGACCCCGACCGCTGCCCGCTCTACACCGCGCGGGTGATTCGCGGCGTCAAGGTCGGACCGAGTCCGGACTGGCTGCAACGACGCCTCGTCGCGATCGGACTCGTCCCTCGGAACAATCTCGTCGACGCCACGAACTTCGTCCTCTTCGAGTACGGCCAGCCCACCCACGTCTTCGATCTCGCCACGGTGCGCGGTGATCGGATCGAGATCCGTCCCGCTCGCGACGCCGAGCCCTTCCTGCCGATCGGCGAGGACGCGAAGCCGATCGAACTCTCGAGCGACGATCTCGTGATCGCGGACGCGGAACGGGCGATCGCGATGGCCGGGGTGAGGGGCGGCGCCGAGACCGCCGGCTCCGACTCCACCACCGACATCCTCGTCGAAGCCGCGACCTTCGATCCCGTCTCGGTTCGAAACACCGCACGGCGTCATCGAATCGCGAGTGACTCGTCCTATCGCTTCGAACGCGGCGTGCATCCGGCCGAGATCGCGGCCGCCTCCGACCGCCTGGTCGGTCTCATCCTCGAACTCGCGGGCGGCGAACTCTGCGACGGCGTCGTCGCCGACGGCCGTCCGATTCCCGCCCCCCGCGTGGTGACCATGCGACCCGGGCGTTGTCGCGCGGTGCTGGGGATCGAGATCTCCGACGAGGAGATCCATCGACTCTTCGTGGGCCTCGGCTTCGATCCGCAGGTCGACGGGGATCGCATCGAATGCACGATCCCACCCCGACGCATCGATCTCGAGCGTGAAGCGGATCTCGTCGCGGAGATCGCCCGCACCCACGGTCTCGACGCCCTGCCGGTCGCGGAGACGATCCGCATCCGGGCGGTTCCGCCCCGGCCGACGGACGAAGGTCTCGGCGCGATCCGAGACACCCTCGTCGGCATGGGCTTCCACGAGGCGGTCACGCACACGCTGATCGCCACCGACGCCGCGGCCGCGTTCCTCGAGACCGGACGAGGCGTGCTCGAGGTCGAAGACGACCGGGCGGGCGGCGAACCCGTGCTTCGTCCGAGCCTCCTTCCCAGCCTGCTCCGGGTCGCGGCGCACAACCACGACCTCGGCACCACCGAAGTGAGGCTGTTCGAGACGGCCTCGGTGTTCGATCAGCACGAGGGCGTGCATCGGGAACGCCGACTCCTCGGCCTGGTGGTCGATCCACCGTCCGGCATCGACGCCCGGGACCGCACCGGCGAGGGGCAGGCGGCATTCGCGGTGCTCCGGACCGTCGTCGATCGCATCGCCCGAATCGTCGGTACCGACCGGGTCGAGGTCGATCCCGGCATCGAAGTGGCGGGATGCGAAGCCTCCGCCGCCATCCGTTTCGATGGGCGGGTCGTCGGTTCGATCGGCGTGGTGGACGCGACGACCGCGGCACGCTTCGGTCACGACCGCCCCGTCGTCGCCGCGGAGATCGAACTCGCGCCCGGGGGAATCGCCGACGCCCTCGCGACCTGGCCGCCCGAGAGCGTCGCGGAGACGCTGCCCGCGTTTCCGGCCATCGATCGGGACCTCACGGTCCTCGTCGAGGAGGCGGTGCGGTGGGCGGACATCGAGGCCGCGATCGATTCGAACCGTCCGGCATCGCTCGAGGCGATCGAATTCGTCACCGTGTTCCGTGGTCGCAGCCTTCCGGCCGGCCGGAAGGCGGTCACCCTGCGACTGCGATTCCGCGTGACCGATCGAACGCTTCGCCACGACGAGATCGATCCGGAGATCGCGACGATCACCACGTCCCTCGCCAGCGGGGTCGGAGGCGAGATCCGCCAATGAACGAATCCTCCGCCCACTTCGCCGATGCGACGCTCGGCGCATTCACCGAAGCGCTCGCATCCCGACGATCGGTTCCGGGCGGCGGCGCCGCGGCGGGTTCGATGCTCGCACACGCCGCCGGGCTGGCGGAGATGGTGATCGCGTTCAGCCACGGCAAGAAGAAGTTCGCCGACTTCGAATCGACGCTCGCCGAGGCGGCGGGCCGACTCCGCGGAATCCGCGAGACGGCGCTCGAACTCGCCGACCGGGACGCCCACGCCTTCGAGTCCCTCTCGGCGCTCTGGCCGCTCGAGGCCGACGATCCCCGACGTCTCGAAGGGTGGCCCGCGGCGGTCGAGGGCGCGATCGAAGCACCGCATCGACTGGTCATGCACGCGGCGGAGACCGTGGATCTCGCGGCCCGACTGGTCGGCCGCACCAGTCGGCTGCTGCGAAGCGATCTCGCGATCGCCGGTCGCCTCGCCGCGGTCGCGGCGGAGGCGGGCCGCTGGAACGTCGAGATGAATCTCGACTCCCTCCGCGGGCTCGACCAGGGCGCGGCCCGCGCCCTGGCGATCGAGAACGAAGTCGACACGGCGATCGACCACGCCGTGGACACCGCGAATCGAATCGACGAAGCATGTCGCCTCGGTGGCGACCGGCCGATCGTCGACTGACGGATGCCTCCAAGGACGACGCCATGGCGGATTCCCGAGACCGGATCGAAATCGACGGCCTGCACCAGGAAGGGGCTCCGCCACGACGCCCGACGTCGCCTTCGGGAAGCCGGTTCATCATGGTCTGGTTCAAGTGCTGCCATCGGTACGGTCGTCTGACCCGGAACGCCGCGGAAACCCGGTACGAGGGACGGTGTCCTCGATGCGGCGGACGGGTCTCCGCCGGGATCGGCGCGGACGGCACCAACCGCAGGATGTTCGAGGCGCGTTGACCGTGCCGCTCGTCGTGCGACCGTCTCCCCCCCAGCTCGGATAGGGTGTCCGCCGATGGAACTCCTCGTCCTCTTCGGCGTCGCCGCCCTCGTCACGATCACCCTCATGGTCGCGGCGACCATGCGCGAGGCCCTTCGTCCCCGTCGACGAACCGCGGGTTGGGCGCTCGCCCGCAGCCTGCCCTCCGATCCGGGCGAGGTCGACGTTCCGTTCTCCGAATGGACCCTCGACCTTCCCGGTGGCATCCGCCTTCCGGTGTGGGACGTTCCCGGCCTCCGAGCCGATGGGCCGGTGCTGGTGCTGGTCCACGGATGGGGACGCTCCCGTCTGACCTGGCTCCCGCACCTCGGCGACTGGCGAAGACGCGGATCGCGGGTGGTGATGCTCGATCTTCGTGGTCACGGGGACGCCGAACCGGACGGCGCCGGTCTCGGCGACACCGATGTCGACGATCTGATCGCGCTCCTGTCCCGCCTCGACGCCCCGGCCGGGACCCCGGTGGTCGTGGTCGGCCGGAGCCTCGGCGCCACCGTCTCGATCCTCGCCGCCGCCGAGTCGGATCGCATCGACGGGGTCGTCGCGGTCGCCCCCTACGAGACGCTTCAGGTTCCGCTCCGACAGCGATTGTGGTTGCGCGGGCTTCCGGCCGCTCCCATCGCCTGGCTCGCGGTGCAGGGCCTCCGGCTGATCGGGAGACGCCCCCGCTCGACCCGCGCCGCGGCGTCGCGGACCACGGTTCCGACGTTGGTGGTCCTCGGCGACCACGACCCGATCAGCCCCGTCGCCGACGGGGTCGCGATCGGCGACGCCGCCCCCGGCGGCCGCGTCGAGGTCGTCCGTGGCGCCGGCCATGGAAACCACTGGGCCCTCGAGCCCGCCCGACTCGACGACGCGGTCGATGCGTTGATCGCGTCATGCGGACGCGTTCCCGCCACCGCCGCCTCGCGATCATGAAAACGACGCCCCGCCTTGCGGCGGGGCGTCGATGCTCGTTCGAATCCTGGAGACGTCGGGCGGATTCAGCCGCCGACGTTCACGGGCGGGAGGAACCACTGTCGGTAGACCCAGCCGGCATCGTCCGTGGAGAAGCTCCACACCGAGGGGCCGACGTAGCGGGAGAGCTCGAGCGGCGTCATCGTCTCCATGAGGTCGGCCAGGCCGTCCATCAGCTCACCCCCGTCGATGGGCATCTCCTGGGCGAACTCGTCCTGCTCGCCGAGCATCGCCATCATCTCGTCCAGGTTTTCACGGCTCGCGGCGTACTGCTCGACGGTGTCGACGTAGCCCCAACCGACCACGTCACCTCTCGGCATGCGGGCGATCGCGTCGTTGAATCGCCCGAACTCCGCGATCGGATGGTCGGCGGCATCGGCATTCAGCCCTCGAACGACCTGCTTCACGCCTTCGGCTTCGCCGAGCAGGAGCCAGTTGCCCGCGACGCAGACGCTGGCCGAATCCTCCGGCCCGGTCCAGAGCGTCTCGCCGAGGAAGTCCCTCGGCTCCATCTCCATGCCGGGCCCGAACATCGCGAGCATGTTCTGGACCTTGTCGGGAGCCGAGGTCGGGATGAGCACCGTGGTCCCGGTCTTCGAGGCCATGACGTGCATTGCCGGTCCCAGCGACTCGAAGGCCGGCGACAACATGGGGCCGAACTGCTCGAGCATCATGTCCGCTTCCTCCCCACCCATCGGAATGGCCGCGGAGACCTGGTTCGCGAGCGGCATGAGGCCGGCGAAGTCGAGGTTCATCCGGCCGTAGCCGATCGCTTCCTCGCCGATGACCTTCGGCGGCCGGGCGCCGAGACCATCCTGATTTCGAAGCAGTCCGAGCAGGCCGGACTTGTCGCCGGGCATGAGGATGGAGGCGGTCAGCACCATCGACGCGGCGGTGGGATCCTTGGGGATCTCGAGCCCGAAGCCGTAGCCGCGGATGTCCCCGAACATCTCGCCGATCATGGGCTGGACCATGCCGAGCGGCCCCATGAACATCGGGGCCAGAAGATCCTGGAGCGGTCCGGTTCGAAGCAGCACGTAGGCCTCGGGATCCCCGAGCTGACGCATCGAGTTGCGCCAGTCTTCGGTCCCTGCGAGGACCTTCGCGTCGTCGCCGTCGAAGATCGCGAGGGCGTCGTCGATCGCGAGGAGATCGTTCGCGAACAGCATCCGAGCCCCGTCCTTCACGACGTACATCGTGTCGAGGTCCGGCGCCATCTCCGAGGGATCCCCGAACATCATCATCATGTCGTCCATCTCGCCGAAGTCGTCGGCCGGGTCATCTTCCTCCGAGATCTGCTCGAGGATCATGACCTCGCGGCCACGGATCTCCTTGGAGTCGAGATCGATCGAATCGGACTTCCGCCAGCTCTCCATCAGGGATTCCATCATCCGGCCGTTGGCGGCGGCCTCCTTGCCCCAGTCCCCGTAACCGAGCACGAAGGCCCGGGACTGCCCCGTCTCCTCGTCCAGATCGGTGTAGACCGCGAAGCCGAGGTTCTCCGGCCACTTCATCCCTTCGAGATCCATTCCATCGGCCGCGAGTCCTTCGGAGAGGTCGTCGAGCATCTCACCGAACGAATCCGCGATCGAGCCCTGGACCGCGTCGGTGCGCCAGAGGGCCCCGAGCGGGTTCTTCTCGAACCGGGCGCACATCTCTCCGCATCCGTCGCCGCCGATGACGAAGATCGTGCCTTCCGGGGCGAGGTCGGCGATCGTGAAGTCCTCCGCGGCGTGCGCAAGACACGCTCCCGCGGGGATCAAGGTGGCGGCGAAGAACAGGCTGGTTTGACGTCGGCGATTCATGGCTTGCTTCCGGTGTGGATGGCGAGGGGGTCGATGATGGTGATTCGCCCGGAACCTCTTTGGGTGGGCGAGGCTGGGGATTTCGAGCGGTTCAGGATCCGGCGGTCGCGTCGTCGAGGATCGCGGGTCCGCCGGGGAGACGCCGCGAGGGCGGCTCGTGGTAGATGTGCCCGCTGTTCGGATTGGAGCGGTCGTAGGTGAAGGCCTCGCGGTTCCGGACGAAGTCCTTCACGTACCGCGCCGGGATCGCGAATCCGAGCGCCTCGCCACCGACGATCCCCATGTTGGTGATGCCGATGACCTCGCCGCGGGTGTTGAAGAGCGGTCCACCGCTGTTTCCAGGATTGATCGGAGTGTCGGTCTGCACGTAGGTGAGACCGCTGAAGTTCCGCTGGGTCGTGGAGATGACGCCCTGGGTCAGGGTCCGCTCGAGACCGAGCGGGTTGCCGATGGCGAAGACCGGCTGGCCGATGTCGAGTTTCTCCGCCCCCTGGACCGGCGCGAAGAGGAACGGCTCGTCCTTGGGATTCGTGATGCGGATGAGCGCGAGATCGAGATGGTTGTTGACCGCGACGAGTTCGACGTCGTCGATGTCGGTGCGCTTCAGCATTCCATCCGGCTGGAGGAACCAGACCGTCGCTCGCAGCGCGGTCTCCCGCTGGACGACATGGGCGTTGGTGATCGCGTAACCGTCGGGGGAGATGATCACGCCGGATCCCAGACCGCTCGGCGTCGACACCTTGATCACCGCGGGCCCGAGAATCTTCGCGTGCTCCTTGGGGCTCAACTCGATCGGGTCCACCGCGACGGAGAAGAGCGTGCCGGAGTCGACCGAACGGATCTCCTTGCCGCCCCCCGAGACGATCTCCTCGACCTGGTCGAGGTCGAAGCTGACCACGGTCGGGCCGACGTCGATCCACACCGACCGATCGTCACGCTTGACGATCGAGCCACGGACCTCCCCGCCGTCCTTGAGACGGACGACGTCGGCGCGATCGGCGCCCGGGATCACCGCGTCGGCCCGGGCGGGCGCGAGAAACGCGAGGGTGAGGATCACGAACATGGACGAAACGAGCTTGCTGGGCATCCGAGGACTCCTTGGTCGGGATGGGTACTATAAACCGCTCGGGGGCGTGCATCCGGATTTCCGGCGTCCCGGCATCGCCCCGAGTCTCCCCTTCAGAGCCCCGCCACCCACCCAAGGCCCTCGATCCATGACGCGCACGATCCGCATGAACCACATGAACCCGCTGATTCGCCCCGTCTCGTCGACTCCCTCGCCCCTTCCGGCCGGGATCGCCGCCCTCGCGTTCCTCGCGGCGACGACGGTTTCCATCACCGCGATGGCACAGGATGCCGACACCGCCGCCCACTTCGGCTTCGACGCCCTCGAAGTGGTCCCGGTCGGTCCGAACGCCGGCCCGCTCCTGTCGACCGACCTCGACGCCGACGGTCTCCAGGATCTCCTCGTCGTCAACAACCACAAGAGCCGGATCGAGTTCCTCCGCCAGCGGGCGGACGCGGTTCCCGGTGAGGCCAAACCGCCGCGACGGGCGAACGAGCTTCCCGAGCACTGGCGGTTCGAGCGGATCGAGATTCCCGTGAACTTCGAAGTCGGGGCGATCCAGGCCGTCGACGTCGACGGCGACGGCATGCTCGACATCGTCGCGGGCGGTCGCCCGAATTCGATCCACGTCTACCGACAGTCCGCACCGGGCGAGTTCGAACTGCTTCGTCGGAACCGGGTCCGCGGGCTCGGCGTCTCGCGGGACGGCATGCTGGTGGAGGACCTCGTCGGAACCGACGGACCACTCGAAGTCGTCGGACTCGTGGGCGGACGGATCAAGATCTGGCCGCTCGAGCGAAACGGCCGGCTCGCACCGCCCAAGGATCTCAACGCCGGCGACGACCGGATCATCGCGGTCTTCGCCGAGGACTTCGACGGCAACGGCCTGCTCGATCTCGCCGGCATCGCCGCCGACGACGAAGCCCCGGTCCGGATCTGGCTCGCTTCGCGCGTCGACGCGGAAAAGGACTTCGGCCCCCAGCTTCGATTCGAGATGCCCCCGATCGCGGAGGCTGACGGGGTGATCCTGCCCGGGCGG
>JAACEA010000160.1 GCA_009936695.1 Planctomycetia bacterium | reverse complement strand
GGGGCACCGCGCTTGATCCACTGCCAGGTCTTGTCGCCACCACGAAGGTCGCGGGTGTCGTACTCGACCTCGATGACGCGGCCGCCGTAGACCTTGGTCTTCAGGGCTTCGATGAGCTTGTCGCAGAACGCCATGACCTCGTCCTTCGACTCGGCCTTGTGGAGGACGGGCTGGATGATGATGTGCGCGGGGGCGACCATCGGCGGACAGATCATGCCGTCGTCGTCGGCGTGGGTCATGATCGTGCCACCGATCAGTCGGGTGCTCACGCCCCAGCTGGTCGTCCAGCAGAACTCGCGGTTGCCCTCGTCGTCCTGGAACTGGATCTCCTGGGCCTTCGCGAAGTTCTGCCCGAGGAAGTGACTGGTGCCGGCCTGAAGCGCCTTGCGGTCCTGCATCATCGCCTCGATGCACCAGGTCTCGACGGCGCCGGGGAAGCGTTCCCCCTCGGTCTTCTCACCCCGGATCACCGGCATCGCGAGCCAGTTCTCCGCGAAGTCCGCGTAGACGTCGAGCATCTGCATCGTCTCGACCTTGGCTTCCTCGTCGGTGGCGTGGGCGGTGTGGCCCTCCTGCCAGAGAAATTCCGCGGTGCGCAGGAAGAGCCGCGTCCGCATCTCCCAGCGGACGACGTTCGCCCACTGGTTGATCAGCAGGGGAAGATCACGGTGACTCTGGATCCACTTGGCGAAGGTCGCGCCGATGATCGTCTCGCTGGTCGGTCGGACCACGAGGGGCTCTTCGAGCTCGCCCGCGGGGACCAGGCCGCCGTCGGGACCGGCTTCGAGGCGGTGATGGGTGACCACCGCGCACTCCTTGGCGAAGCCGTCGACGTGCTCGGCCTCCTTCTCGAGGAAGGAGAGGGGGATGAACAGCGGGAAGTAGGCGTTCTTGTGGCCGGTGGCCTTGAACATGCCGTCGAGACCCCGCTGGACGTTCTCCCAGATCGCGTAGCCCCACGGCTTGATGACCATGCAGCCGCGGACCGGGCTGGTCTCGGCGAGATCGGCGGATTTCACCACCTGCTGGTACCACTCCGCGTAGTTCTCCTCACGGGTGGGGGTGATGGCGGTCTTGGGCTTGCCCTGTTGTTTCTGCTTCTGCTGGCTCATGATCCGCAAAGGGTACCGAGGACCGCCCTTCCGGGAGTCCGTTCCGGTTTCGGGTTGCTACCTTCACGGTGATGCCGGCCCCGCCTCCATCCTCGACCTGGTACCTCGTCGGCGATGGTGCCGTCGGCATGGCCCTCGCCCATCGGCTGCATGCGACCGGGGAGCCGGTCCGGCTGGTCGCTCGGATGCCGTTGCCGGATCCCGTGGAACTGGTCTACCGCGATGGCGATGGAGCGCCGGTGACCTGGTCGTGTCCGACGACGTCATCGACCGCGGACTCGTCCGCCACCGGCAGGTTCGTCGACCGGCTCGTGATCGCCACCAAGGCGTATTCCGTAGCCGACGTGCTCGATGCCTGGAGCCCGCGGCTTGCGGCCGGAGCCCGGGTGTTCCTGCTCCAGAACGGGATCGGATTCCGGCGCCCCGGGGACCTTCCCGAGGACGTCCACACCCTCGACGCGGTGAACACGGGCTTCGCCGCCTTTCGATCGGGGGAGCGCACCGTGATCCAGACCGGGAACGAGCCGTTTCGGATCGGGAACGCCGAGGGTCGGGCGACGCCCGAGATCGCGTCGATCGCCGACGATCTCGACCGCCTCACCCGCGCCGGCGTCCAGGTCGTGTGGACGCCCGCGATCCGGGAGCATCAGTGGTCGAAGATCGCCGCGAATGCCGTGATCAATCCGCTCACCGCGATCTTCGGATGCCGCAACGGCGTCCTGCTCGAGCGTGAGGAGACGTCGGCACTGGTCGAATCGCTCTGTGCCGAGAACGTCCGGGTGCTCGACGCCCTTGGATTCGGTGACTCGGAGCACGACCTGCTTGAAACGACCCGACACATCATTCAGGCCACTGCCTCCAATGTCTCCTCGATGCTTGCCGACCTGAATCGGGGGGATGGTCGCAGCGAACTGGTGTTCATCAACGGCCAGCTCGTTCGAGTGGCGGATGAGCACGGGGACGAAGTCCCCGTCCACCGATCGATTCCAGATCGACCCGCCGCGGCGTTCGCCGCATCGCGAACCGGACGACCCGGATGACCTGACGGAAGCGACTGATCCGGGGATCGGCATTCGATTCTGCTCTGTTACCATCAAGT
>JAACEA010000159.1 GCA_009936695.1 Planctomycetia bacterium | reverse complement strand
TCTTCACCTACGACGCGGACATGGAGTGGGACATCGGGACCCCGTGGTATCGCAGTCCTCGATTCGTCCACGTGGTTTCCGGCGGTGAGTACGGATGGCGCGGCGGCAGCGTGAAGTGGCCGGTGGAATCGCCGGACGCGCGGCCGGCGGCCCTGGAGATGGATGCGGGGAGTCCCACGGGCGTGGTGAGCGGGCATCGCTCCGCGTTTCCGTCGCCGTGGCGCGACCGGATGTTCCTCGGCGACTGGGCCTACGGCCGCGTGATCGCGGTCGATCTGGAATCCGACGGTGCGAGTCACGTCGCGACCGCGGTTCCCTTTCTCGAGGGTCGGCCCTTCAACGTCACCGACTTCGCCTTCGGTCCGGATGGCGCGATGTACCTGACCACCGGAGGCCGCGGCTCGCAATCCGGGCTCTATCGCGTGCGGTGGATCGGCGACGGCGCGACCGCGCCGGTCGGATTCGATCCGGTGGTGTCGCCCGCGATCGCGCGTCGAAGGTCGATCGAGGAATCACATCGAGACGCGCAGGCCCTCGACCGGGAGGCGTTGGTCGACGCCCTCGGCGATGCGGACCCGGCGATTCGGTATGCGGCGAGAATCGGCGTCGAACGCGCCCTGGTCGCGGCCCGCGACGGCGAGCCCGGCTGTTTCACCGAGGCCGACGACGACGTCGTCGCGATGCTGCTGGACGCGCCCGCGGCGAGTGGAGGTTGGGAGGCGGCGATCGCGGTGATGCGGGTCGGCGACCGTGCGGATGCGCTCCGGTCCCTGGGCCGGATCGAGGAAATGGTGTTCGAGGACGATGGCCCGGACGGTCGGCTCCGTCTCGCACGCGTGCTCGGGCTTCTCATCGCTCGGCATGGTCCTCTGGAGCCGGAGCATCGGGATCGGATCATCGAGATGCTCGAACCCATCTATCCAACCGGAGAGTTCGCGGCGGATCGAAGCATGGTGGAGGTGCTCGTCGCGCTCGACGTGCCCGACGTGATCGAGCCGACGCTCTCGCTGATCGAATCGGCGGCGGATCAGGAGACGGCGATCGTGTTCCTGCATGCCCTGCGACTCCAGCGAAGTGGCTGGGACGCCGCGTCGCGAGTCCGGGCGATGGATGCGTTGGATCGTGCGACGACCTATGCCGGCGGCGCGAGTCTTCCGGGGTTCATCGCGGCGATCCGGGACGACCTCGCCGAACGACTCGGTCCCGATGCCGCGGCGGCGCTGGCGGCGCGGACCGAGGCCGCTCGGGAGCGGCGTGCAGAGGCGGACGTGAGGGCCTTCGTCCGCGCCTGGTCGGTCGACGACTTCTCGATCCATCTCGCGCGGGTGCACGCGGGCCGGGACTTCAGTCGCGGGCAGGCGATGTACGAGTCGCTTCAATGTGCCGCCTGTCACAAGGTGGGGGAGACGGGGATCGCCTACGGACCCGATCTGACCGGCGCGGGTGGTCGTTTCTCGCCGCACGATCTCCTCGTCGCGATCATCGAGCCCGAACGCGATCTCTCCGACCAGTACGCGGGCGTTCTGGTCGAGCGTGGCGACGCCGATCCGGTCATCGGGCTCCCGATCGGCGTGGAGGGGGACGTGCTCGCGGTCGCGCCCGACCCACGGACCGGCACGCTCCGGGTGGAGATACCCCTCGAGGAGATCACCGCGCAGACCGCGGTGACGCCGATGCCTGCGGGACTGGTGGATACCGCGACGATGGACGAGATCCTCGACCTGCTGGCGTACATGCGATCCGGAGGCGACGCCACCGACCCGGCGTTCCAGCGTCCGCCATGACCGACGAACGTCGCTCCTCGAATCCCAGCCGGATTCCACCCCCGCCGGGAGCGGAAGGTGTTCCCCACGAGGTCTTCCACGACGTCTATCGGCGTTCGAAGGCGCTGTGGGTGACGGGCCGGCCGCAGCCCGCGGTACTGACCGCGATCGAACGAGGTTGGTTCCGCGAAGGGCCGCTGTTCGACGCCGGATGCGGGACGGGCGAGAACGCGATCGCCATCGCGAAGGCGCATCCGTCCCTCCGGATTCTCGCCATGGATGCGGTCCCCGAAGCGGTCGATGCCGCCGCCGTCGCCGGCCGGGAGGCGGGAGTCGCGGACCGGATCAGCTTCGAGGTCGCCGATCTGCGGACGGAGGGCCCACCGTCCGAGTACGCCTGCGTGCTCGATGCGGGAGTCCTGCACGTCTTTTCCGACGTCGATCGCCCTCGGTACCTGCAGGTGGTGCATGACGTGCTTCAGCCCGGCGGGGCGGCGATCTTCATCGTGTTCAGCACCGAGGAGATCCGTCCCGGCGGTCCCCGGCGCTTGGACCGGGAGGAGCTCCTTTCCTCGATCGAAGCAGCGGGATTCCGCGTCGACTCGATCGAGAAGGCCCGGTACGAGACCCTCGGACACGAGGGTGGAGCGCGATCCTGGCTCGTTCGAGCCTTTCGAGCCCTCGCACCCCCGGATGCCACCTGAGGCGCCGTCGCGGCCCGGGACCGATCGGGGCGTTTCGCGGATTCGACGTGGTCGAACCAACGACCGGGGGGGATAGAATCGAGGCATGATGCACCGTCTCCAGTTCGCCCCCGTTTCAAGACCTCGGAACCTCCACGCCCGGCGCCTCGGCGTCAGGTCGCTGCTCACCGGGTTCCTTCTTCTCGGATGCACCGAGTTCCTCGGATGCTCGAACCGTCAGGTGAAGGTCGAGATGGTGGCGGGCGAAGCGGGGCCGGAACGGATCTTCGAGACCAACCGCACGGACCGGGAGGAGATCGGCCGGCTCTCCGAGGCGTACGAAACCACCCCGACGGAGCGGGCGAACGGTCGAGACGGCGTCCGATTCGAAGGGGTGTTCGCCGAACGGGAACTGCCCAGCGAGATCGGCAACCGGAACGGCTGGTCGACGCTGCCCGGAACCTTCGGCACCGCCTACTACTACGTCGAGCAGTTCGGCGCCGTGCGCGACGACTGGACCGCCTTCCGGGATCGGATGAACGCAGGCGAATTGTGGATCCGATTCGCGATCAGCTTCTTCGAGTCGAGGATCGATGGCGAGGAAGAGCGCGTCGAATGGCGTCGCTTCGCCGAGGAGGAACTGCTGCCGGACGCGATGAGCGCCTTCCTGAGATTCAACGCCGGTGGATACGTCCAGCAGGGTCAGCGGATCGACACTCGCTTCCGCCCGCCGCAGGAACGCGGGCCCCGTACCGATGACGAGTGGTTCCAGGTCCAAGTATTCGCGCCACTGGTCGGCTTCGCGGTCGAACGGGGATGGGTGGAGCCCTGGGAGGCGCAGCTGACCCTCCTCTCGGGAATCGATGGCTGGGTCTCCGCGGGTGAACGGGCGTGGACGCGCAAGGAACTCGCCGATCCGATCGTCAAGCGGAGCGTGGGTCGCTTCGTTCCGGGTGCGGATCCCGGTGAGATCGGGCCGGGGAATCAGAAGTTGATCCTCACCGGTCTCGCCTTCCTGTGGTGGGTCAACACGTCGAAGGACGCGGTGGAGCTCATGCTCGAGTCGGCGGCGATTCCCGAAGCGGACAAGGCCAGGCTGCGAAAGGGCGACCGATCGATCGACCTGCCCGGACCGTTCGGCATCCCGATCGGCGGCGGTGAGCGTCCCCTGGAGAGCGAGGTCGTGCTTCGAACCGAGGTCGAACCGTTTCTCACCAACGGGACGTGGGACGAGAGCCTCGGCACGGTTTCCTTCGCCACGAGGATCTATCCACCCACCCAGCGGCGGCGGATGACGCCACCCGTCTTCCATGCGAACTGGGCCGTGCCGGATGCGTCGGTACAGCGATCCATCTTCGGTGGGGTCGAACTGGTCGGACAGAGCCTTGCGGAGAGTGCGTTCTGGGAGCGGATGTTCGATGACGATCGCCGCGCCGAATGGTCCGCCGCGCTGGATGCGGCGAAGGCCGCCGGTTCCCCCGAACCGCTCCGCGCGTTCATCGAGTCGGTGGACGGTGAGGATGCGGAGTCGCTCCCCGCGCCGGATGGGCTTCGGGAGCTCGTCCTCCGGGAGCCCGGCGCGCGAGCGCGCGGCGGGGGCGGCGTTTCGGCCGTCGACTGCTCGTGGTCTCGGGCCTGGGCGTCACGATCGCGATCCCCTCGATCACGTCGATGGGAACGGATCGTCTCGAGGCCGCGAATCCGATCGCCTTCGCGATGGGATCCAGCCCGCCCGGCGGACCGCACGCCGCCGGGGACGCCGAGGAGATCTTCGCCGAGACGATCGACATCTACTGCATCGACTGCCATCGTGGAAGCGGCGCGGAGGGCGGCATCGACCTTCGCGCGGTGGCCGACGCCGCGACGCTGCACGAGGTCGAGCCTTCACTGCTGCTCGCGGTGCGCGATCGGCTGCGGGCCCGCGACATGCCGCCGCCGCGTGTCCACGTCGGCGAGGATCCGGCTCCCTCCGATCGGCCCGGGGAGGAGGAGTACCGGCAGGCGGTCGACGTGCTCGGGGAGCTGCTCGGAGCGCGAGCGGCCACGGCCGGCGTCCCGGACGTGGTGCTTCGCCGACTGAATCGGCACGAACTGGGCAACGCGATCGAAGCGGTCTTCGGGGTGCGGGTGGACGTCTCCGGGCTGCCGGCGGACGACGTCGGACACGGCTTCGATCATCTGGGCGAGGTTCTCGCCACCAGTCCGTTGCTCTTCGAGAAACTGGTGGACCTCGCGGAGGAGGTCGCCCGTCGGGTCGTGTTCGATCCGGAGACGGCGCAGCCCGAGGTCCGGGTCGCGAAGGGATCGGATCTTTCCGGCGGGCGGAGCCGGGGTGCAGGTCGGGTTCTCTCCACCCGCGGTCGTGTTCAGGCGACGTTCGACGTCCCACGGCCCGGTCGCTACCGAGCCGAGTTCCTGCTGGGCGGCCAGCAGGCGGGTGACGAGGCGGTCCGGTTCGAACTTCGTCGAGGGCCCGCGTCCGTGAGTCGGGTCGACGTGCCGGCGCCGATGGACCGACCGGTGACCGAAGGGTTCGAGTTCGAGAACGCGGATGCCGCGGTCGAACTCTCCGCATCGTTTCTGAACGACTTCTATCGAAAGCGGACCGCGGACGACCCGGGTGAGGATCGAAACGCGTTCGTCGCCGAGATCCGGCTCGTGGGCCCGCTTGATCCACCGCAACCCGGCGATCTGCAACGGGCGCTCGCGGCCCGACTTCGCGATGGAGATCGCCGGGTGGCCGTGGCGCGGGCTTCGCGATGGCTTCTCGAGCGATGCTGGGGGCGTCGCATCGAATCCGAGGAAGCGCTGCGACTCGCGGATCGGTTGATCGCGGCGACCCCGACCGTCGCGTCCACGGAGGGGGGATCATCTCGAGCCGCCTTGATGCAGACGCTCGTCGTCTATGCGATCGCGAGTCCCGAATTCCTGTTCCGCATCGAGTCTCCGCGTTCGGGAGTCGAGCCCGGATCGGACGGGTCGGTTCCGCTCGACGGCTATGCGGTGGCGGGGCGGCTCGCCGCGTTTCTCAAGGGTGGCATTCCCGACGAGGCGTTGATCGCCTCGGCCCGATCGGGGCGGCTCGACACCGAACGGGGGATTCTCCGCGAAGTCGAACGGCTTCTGCGCCAGGGGGGCGCCCGTTCGCTCGGTGAGCGATTCGCGACCCAGTGGCTGCACATCGACGGCGTCGAGCGGCTGGAACCGGATCCGGACCGATTCGGGGAGATCCCCGACGCGCTGCTTGCGGACATGCGCGAAGAGACCGTGCTGGTGTTCGAGGAGCTCGTGGAGCGGGATCGGCCGATCACCGACCTCTTTCGCCAGTCATCGAGCTGGTGGACCCCGGAACTCGCACGCCACTACGGGCTCGACCCGGTGGCGCTCGGCCTCGACGATTCGGGATTCGCTCGCGTCGATCTCGACGAGACCATGCTGCCTCAGGCCGGCCTCGGCGTGTTGCGGCACGCCAGCATCCTGCTCGCCACGAGCAACCCGACGCGGACCTCGCCGGTCAAGCGCGGCAAGTGGGTGATGGAATCGCTCCTCGACTGTCCGCCGCCGCCGGCGCCGCCGGGGGCGCCGCAGCTTCCCGACCCGGACGAAGATCGAGCGGAGGGGGAGTCGCTTCGACGCATGCTCGAGATCCATCGCCAGGACCCGGACTGCGCCTCGTGCCACGTCCGCATGGACGCCATCGGTTTCGCGCTCGAACCGCTCGACGCGGTGGGTCGATGGCGGACCGTCTCCGACGGCCACGCGGTCGATGCCGCCGCCATCCTGCCGAACGGCCGGCGGATCGACGGACCCGCGGATCTTCGGGATGTGATCGTCGAGGATCCCGCCCTGCTGCGTTCATTCGGGAAACATCTGATGGTCTATGCGCTCGGTCGCGGGCTCGAGTGGCGTGATGAACCAGTGCTCGATGATCTGGTGCGTGTGCTGCAGGCGAGACCGACGGTACGGGCGGCGATCGAGTTCATC
>JAACEA010000158.1 GCA_009936695.1 Planctomycetia bacterium | reverse complement strand
GGGCTTCGAACACCAGGAGGTCCTCTCGAAGTCGATCGACGAGTCGATCGGGATCATCGATCGGCACGCGAGCGAGCGACCGGAACGACCGCTCTTCCTGGAACTCTGCCTGAGTGCGCCCCACACCCCGTGGCTCCCGGACCAGCCGTGGCGAGGGTCGAGCGGCGCCGGACACTACGGCGACTTCGTCAATCAGATCGACGCCGAGATGGGTCGGCTCTTCGACTCGCTCGAGGCCAACGGACTCGGCGCCGACACGCTCGTCGTCTTCACCAGCGACAACGGTTCGCACTGGCCCCTCGCCGACGTGGATCGCTGGGGGCACGCGTCGAACCTCGCATGGCGAGGCCAGAAGGCGGACATCCACGAAGCGGGGCATCGGGTGCCGTTCCTCGTGCGATGGCCGGACGCTATCGAGCCCGGGACGGTGCGATCCGAGACGATCTGCCTGACCGATCTCTACGCCACCTGTCTCGCCGCGGCCGATGCCCGCTCGGAGACGGGACTGTCCGGAGACGCTCCCGGCGGTGAGGACTCGGTGGACCTGGTTCCGATGTTGACGGCCGGAGACACCCGGGGGCTCGAGGCTCGTGAAGGCATCGTGCACCACAGTCTCGACGGCATGTTCGCGATCCGGGCCGGCGACTGGAAACTGATCGAAGGCCTCGGCAGCGGCGGCTTCACCGCCCCACGGCGAACGGGTCCATCCGAGGCCGGGCCGACCGTCCAGCTCTACGACCTCGCGAACGATCCCGGCGAACGCACGAACCTCGCGAAAACGCACCCGGACGAGGTCGCCAGACTGCAGGCGATGCTCGACCGGGTGCGTTCCGCGTCGCGAAGCGTCCGCTGAGGATCAGGCCGGATCGCCCGCGGGTTCGCCGACGTACCGAACCACCTGCTGGGGGTACGGAATGTTCACGCCGGCCGCATCGAAGGCCTTCTTGATCCGCTCGTTGTAATCGAAGGTCGTCGGCCAGAAGTCGCCGCCGTCGACCCAGAATCGAATGACCACATCGACCGAACTCGCCCCAAGTGCGCCGACCACGACCATCGGCTCGGGATCGGTGTGGATCCGCGCATCCGCGGCGAGCAGGTTCTTCACGATGTCACGCGCCTTGTCGATGTCGTCCTCGTAGCCGATGCCGACGTCGATCTGGACCCGACGAGTCGACTGGATCGAGTAGTTGATCAGCGAGCCGGTGGAGATGGCGTTGTTGGGGATGATGATGGTGCGATTGTCGCCGGTGGTCAGCACGGTGTTGAAGATCTGGATCTCCTTCACGCTTCCGCTGTGACCGCCGCCCTCGATGAAGTCGCCGACCTTGTAGGGCCGGAAGATCATCACGCTCACTCCACCTGCGAAGTTCGAGAGGGTTCCCTTCAACGCCATGCCGATGGCGAGGGTGGCGGCGGAGAGGATCGCGATGAAGGACGTGACCTCGACGCCGACCATGCCCGCGACCGAGAGCAGCAGCATGACCTTCAGGGCGATCCCCGCGACGCTTCCGAGGAAATTCCCGACCGTCGGGTCGATGCTCCGCATCGACAGGATTCGATTGATGCCCCGTTGCATGAACCCGATGACGATCCAACCGATCACCAGGACGAGCAAGGCGAGTCCGAGACGCGGGGCGTAGGCCACCGCGAGATCGACCAACTGGTTCGTCGCCTCCGACACCCACCCGGCGACGTCGCCGGAAGAGGACGCGGCGGTGGTCTCCGTGGCGGTGGAAGCGGCGTCCGCATCGGTCGCGGGCTGATCTTGAACAGCGATTCTCGAAGTCGACATGTCGGGGTTCCCGGAAAGGTGATGGGCCGGATCGAGCCGATTCGGCGGTCGCGAAAGATAGTGAGCCTGACCGCGACTGGTCAACCGTGTTCCAACCCCGTTCGCTGAAACCACCGTTTTCGGGCGAATAGCGTGGGTGTTTCGACCGACTTCGGGCCGGAAGCGGGAACCGGAAACCGACACGACGGTTAGCCTTGCGGTCCATGACGAATCCCATCCGACATCGTCTCCGTCGCCCGTCGGCCCGCGACTTCACCGAACGACTTCGAGCCGGAGCGCTCGTGCTCGGGGCGGTGCTCGCCGGTTCCGGCCACGCGGCCGAACCCGATCCCCCCCCGAACATCGTCGTCGTCATGGTGGACGATCTCGGCTGGCAGGACGTGGCGGTCCCCCTGGGACCGGACGTCACGGAATTCAATCGACGCTACCGGACGCCGAACCTCGAGCGACTCGCGAGGCGCGGGGTGGTGTTCACGGATGCCTACGCGGCCAGTCCGGTCTGCACGCCGACCCGCGCAGCCTTCATGACCGGACGACATCCCGCCCGTTCCGGCATCACCTACTGGACGCTTCGGGCCGATCGCGACACGTCGACCGCGCATCCTCGACTCCGTCGACCCGACTGGCGTCTCGAGGGACTGGCCGAAGGCGACGTGACCCTCCCCGGGCTTCTGCAGGCATCCGGATATCGCACCGTCCACATCGGCAAGGCGCACTTCGGCGCGATCGGGACCAGCGGCGCCGATCCGACCCGCCTGGGATTCGAGACGAACATCGCGGGGCATGCGGCCGGCGGTCCCGGGAGCTTCTACGGCATTCACGATTTCGCTGCGCAGAAGCGACAGGGACGGACGGGCGCCAGCGTCTGGGACGTGCCCGGTCTGGAGGCCCATCACGGCAAGGACGTCTACCTCACGGAGGTTCTCGCCGAGGAGGCCGTCCAGCAGATCCGACAGGCCGGCACCGACGACCGCCCCTTCTTCCTCCACTTCGCGCCTTACGCCGTGCACGCGCCGATCGTGCAATCATACAACAACCACTACTACAACCACCACGACCTTGGCTAACCATCAACGACGGCGATCTATGGAGCCTTTTCCAGCAAGTCATACAACTACGACCTAAAGGCTCAATAACGATCAGCCTACGCCACGGCACGGGGCCGGAGGCAGCGCAGGCGGACAGAGCACTAGAGACGTGCGATGGAAAGAGTAATGCTCCGTCGTGGAGCGACG
>JAACEA010000157.1 GCA_009936695.1 Planctomycetia bacterium | reverse complement strand
TTCGCCGCGAAGATCGCCGACGAGGGCGGGGTGACGATCCGCCCCCCCGACGAGGCATTCGTCGGCATCCGCACCTGGCGCGAACAGCTGCGGGACATGATCGGCCCGGTGGAGAAGGAGCGTGAACTCATGCGCATCCTCTTCTCGATCGTCTACCTGGTGTGTGCCGGACTCGTGCTCTCGATCTTCTGGGCGATCGTCCACGAGAAGACCCGCGACATCGGGATCCTGCGAGCCGTCGGCGCGTCGCGTCCCGGGGTGCTCGGCGTGTTCCTCGCGTACGGGCTGGTGATCGGACTCGCCGGCGCGGTGCTCGGCGCGGTGCTCGGCTGGATCGTGGTGAACAACATCAACTCGATCCACGAAGCCATGGGGGAACCGGCCCCCACCTGGACGTGGATCACCGCCTTCGTCCTCGCCACGGCGATGCTCGGCGTGGTGGTCCAGGCCGCGATTCGCGGTGCGATGCTTCGAACGCTGCTCTCCATCGTGGGCGTGCTGGTGCTCGGGTGCGTCGGCACGGCGCTGCTTCTGCATCGAGGATTCCTGATGTGGGATCCCGCCGTCTACTACTTCAATTCCATCCCGAACCAGGTCGACTGGTTCAGCGCCACCCTCACCATGGCCGGTGCGGTCGTCTTCAGCGTCCTCGGCGCCGCCATCCCGGCGGCCAAGGCCGCGGACACCGATCCGGTACGAGCCCTTCGCTACGAATGAACGAGGAACCGAAGACGACATCCTCGAAGACCTCCTCGGACCGCGAACCGTCGCAGGTCGTCCTGCAGGCCACCGGCGTCCGGAAGACCTACCGACTCGGACGCATCCCGGTCCGGGTGCTGGAGGACGCGTCGATCGAGGTGCGTCGGGGCGAATGGGTCGCCATTCTCGGCGCGAGCGGAAGCGGAAAGAGCACCCTTCTCCATCTGCTCGGCGGCCTGGACCGGCCCGACCGCGGCACGACACGGGACGCGATCCGGCACGAAGGCCGGGACGTGAGCCGGTTCAACAACGCCGAATTGAATCACTACCGGAATCGAAGCGTCGGATTCGTATTCCAGTTCTATCACCTGCTGCCCGAACTGAGCGTGCTCGAGAACGCGATGCTGCCGTGCCTCGTTCCGAATCGCTGGATCGCCGCGACCCTGCCCCTGCTCGCCGCCATCGTGGGTGGCGGCATCGGCGCCGCGATCGGATTCTTCGCCGGCCAGGGCGTCCTTCCGGACGCGGACGTCGCGACCGACTCGAAGATGGCGGTGATCGCGGCCGTCTTCGGCGTGCTTGGGGCCGCGGTCGGCGTGGTGCTCCTCCAGATCGGCCAGGTGATCGGCGAGCGGATCCGACTCCAGTCGGGGCCGGAAGCCGCCGCGTCCCGGGCGACCCTCGAGGACTTCGGCCTCGGTCACCGGCTCCGGCACAAACCCAGTCAGCTCTCGGGCGGCGAGCGGCAGCGAACCGCCATCGCCCGGGCCCTCGCCAGCGACCCCGGCATCCTGCTCGCCGACGAACCGACGGGGAACCTCGACGCCGCGACCGGACGCGAGATCCTCGACCTCCTGAAGAAACGACACGACGCGGGGTTGACCATCGTCATGGTGACCCATGATCCGAACGTCGCGGAGTACGCAGACCGAGTGGTGCGACTCGAAGACGGGCGAGCGGTGGAGACGAGCCCTTGAGCCCGAAGGCCGCTGAAGCGGATTCCACCCCGCTTCCCGCCCATCGGCGACCGATCGCCAACCTGCTCCTGCTTCTCGCCGCCGGCATCGCACAGATGCTGGTGGTCATCGACTACACCGCGACGGCGATCACCCTTCCGAGCATGGCACGGGACTTCGACGTCTCCGCCGACAGCCTCCAATGGGTGATCACCGGCTACGTCCTGACCTTCTCGATCGTGCTCGCGATCGCAGGTCCGCTCGGCGACCGGTACGGCCGACGTCGACTTCTTCTCCTGGGCATCGTCCTGTTCGGCGCGGCATCGCTCTGGGTCGGATACGCCGGTTCCGTGACGATGCTGATCGTGTCGAGACTCGCGCTCGGCGTCGGTGCCGGGCTCCTCTTCCCGCTTTCGACCGCGGTGGTCGGCGCGAGCACCAGCCGATCCGAACTGCCGCGAATGATGTCGATCCTCACCGGCATCGCCACCATCGGCATGGCGATCGGTCCGGTGGTGGGCGGCGTCTTCACCGAACTGGCGGACTGGCGGTGGGTGTTCCTCATCAATCTCCCGCTCTCCGCGATCGCCTTCGTCCTGATCCTGATCTCCGCCTCGGAGAGCAGGAACCCCGACATCGGCGAAGGCCGCATCGACTTCCCGGGCATCGCGTTGCTCACCCTGGGGATCGGCGGCCTCTCGATCGGGGTCGCGTGGATTCCCGATTCACCCCCGACGACGTGGCTCCCGATGCTCGGGGGCGGCCTCCTGGCCCTGATCCTCTTCATCCCCTGCGAGCTGCGGCGGTCGAGTCCGCTGATCGATCTCCGGCTGCTCGGCAATCGCCACTTCGCGGGCTACCTCCTCGGAGGCAGCCTGAGCAACACCTGCTGGTGCGTGCTGATCTTCGCGACGACCCTGTACCTGCAGGAGGTGCGTGGCGACGATGCGATGACCACCGGATTCCAGTTCCTGTATCTCAGCGGCCCCGTGGCGATCGCCGGCTTCATCGGTCCCGCGATCCAGCGTCGGGTCGGCACCCGTCGCATGCTGCTCTTCGCCACCGCGATTCAAAGTGCGGCCTGCGTCGTCTTCTGGATGTCCGAGGTCTCTCCCTGGCTGGCGATCGGACTGCTCGTGGTCGGTTTCGGCTGCTCGTGGGGCTGGTCGATGTCGCAGGCCGGCGGCATCGCCACGATCCCGGAACGGAACGTCGGGCTCGCCAGCGGCTCGATGCTCACGGTGATGATCATGAGCGGGAACATCGGCGTGGTCGCATCGGCGGCGATGATCCGGGCCGAGGGCGGTGCGGCGATGACCGACTACGCACCCGGAATCGCCACGAGCTACCTGTTCGCCCTCGGGCTC
The DNA here is from genome assembly GCA_009936695.1 of Planctomycetia bacterium. Classification (GTDB taxonomy): domain Bacteria; phylum Planctomycetota; class Phycisphaerae; order Phycisphaerales; family SM1A02; genus UBA12014. Next base: position 1,041 of record JAACEA010000157.1, on the reverse strand, counting down.
GCGGCGGCGGCGCTCCTCCTGACCTGGTGCGTCGTCCCGGTCGACCGTCGCACGAGTCCCGCCTGAACCCGGCGTGCGCATCAGTCGTTGAAGCGGAACCAGTCGGCGGTATCCGCGAACCACGCGGCGGCCGAGACGCCGAGCCGCCGTCGGAACGCTTCGTCCAGCGATCGTCCCGCTTTCAGATCGGTGACGAGGCCCGGGACCACGCCGGGCCCCGCTTCGAGCAGGCGGGTGACGACGATGAAGGCGACGTCCCGCCCGAGCCCCTCCGGATCGAAGGCCGAATCGTCACCATCGACGTCGAGGATCCATCGCGGCGAACGCCCCTCCCGGATCGAAGCGAGGGCGCGGGGCCGTCGAATCGCATCGATGCGGGAACCGGGGACGAGGGTCGACGCCATCGCCTCGGCCAGTCCCTCGACGAACCACGCGGGAAGCGTACGCCGCGTCTCGAGCATCGCCAGCATGCCGCGGGTGATGCATCGCACCTCCTCTTCCGCGACGACGGCGGCGTTCGGGTCGCGATCGGGATCGATGCCACGGGCGACGTTCGAGATCCGCTCGGCCCGGGGCGGCGCGGTGATGATGAACGGCCCATCGTCGGTCACGAAGACGATGGCGTCGTCGGCGTCGAGCACCTCATGCCCGAACCGGCCGGCGCTCAACATCCGAAGCTGATCATGATCCGCGACCTCGACCAGCAGAACACCGCCCGGGAACGGGTCGAGGCCCGGCGGAAGTCCGAGCGTCGCCGCGATTCCGTCGAGCCAGCGGTCGCATCGCACACCGACGCGAGCGAGTCGGTCGACCCCGCCACCGCCGATCACGATCGTCCTTCGCGTTCGAACCCCCTCGAGCCCCAGTCCTTCGGTGGCCTCCTCGCCAGCCGCGCGGAGGCGGTCCGCCGCCTCGACCCCGGTCCGAACGTCGATCGGCGGCCAGGCGTTGGATCCACGAGGGTGGTGATGTGGTCGCCCCCGCCTGAATCGGGCCGCTTCCGACGCCGCCGCCAACGCCGCTGAGGCATCGAGCAATTCT
>JAACEA010000156.1 GCA_009936695.1 Planctomycetia bacterium | reverse complement strand
GGCGGTACGGTGGGCCCGGGAATCGCCGTCGCGGAACGACTCGCCGAGATCGCACCGTCGATCGAAATCGTCTTTCTCTGCTCCGATCGCGCCGTCGACGCTCGCCTGCTCGGCCCCGGCGGTTGGGACCATCGCCCCACGCCGGCGCGAAGTCCGGGGATCCGCCCCGAGGTCGCGATCCGGTTCCTTCAGGGTTGGTTCGCAACCCGTCGGATCGCCGGGGCGGTGCTCGACCCGGCCGAGGAGTGTCGCGTCGTCGCGTTGGGTGGATTCGTCGCCCCACCCGTGGTTTGGGAGGCGGTCCGTCGAGATGTCCCCGTCGATCTTCTGAATCTCGACGCCGTCGCGGGTCGTGCCAATCGTTGGATCGCGCGTCGTGCCGACCGCCGCTTCACGGCGGTGCCGAGCGATCTTCCCGATGTCGGTGCCGCCATCGGGGTGCCGCTTCGACGAGCGGTCCTTGCCGATGGGCCGGCGTCGCGGCACCGCGAAGCACTGGGACTCCGGCCGGATCTGTCGACGCTTCTGGTCACCGGTGCATCCCAGGGGGCCGCGTCGATCGATCGGATGATGGCTGATCTGGTGGTGCGTAATCAGGACTGGTTCGACGGCTGGCAGATCCTGCATCTCGCGGGGCCGGACATGGTCGACGCCCTCGACCGGACGTATTCGGAGTCCGGGATCCCCGCGGTCGTCCGACCCTTCCTCGAGCGGATGGGCGATGCTTGGGGCGCCGCGGACCTCGCGATCACCCGGGGGGGCGCGAGTTCGATCGCGGAGGTTGCGGCGAGTCGTACCCCCGCGATCGTGATCCCGTATCCATGGCACGCCGACCAGCATCAGGCGAAGAACGCCGAGATGCTTGCAAGGGCCGGCGCCGTCCTCGTGCGAACGGATCCGGTCCGAAGTCCTGCGGCGATACCACCACTCGAGTCGAGCATCCTGACGCTGCTGCGGTCGGGCGAGGAACGAGCTCGAATGGGCGAGGCCTTCGGCCCGGAACTCGACGATGCCGCCACCGTGTTCGCCCGGACGTTGATCGAAGGTTGATCACTCCGATTCCGGGCGGCCTCACTTCGCCTGGTGCAACCAGGCGGCGAGGAGATCGACCGCGGCCTGGGCGTCCCGCTTGTTCATCGATTCCGTGACGGTGTGGATGTACCGGGTCCCCGACGTGATCGCGACGCATCGAGCGCCCGTGCCGGAACGCTGGATCGCGGCCCCATCCTGGCCGCCCCGGCCGAGGATGCACCGCTGGTGTGGAATCCGATGCTTCCGACCGACGGCACAGAATTCGTCGACGAGCCGATGGTCCGCGATCATCGAGCTGTCCTGGACCATGACCGCGGCGCCGTCGCCCTGCTTGGTGACGCGTTCGGTGGTCGGGACGCCGGGGGTGTCGCAGGCGAGCGTGACGTCGAGTCCGATGCCGTAGTCGGCGCCCACGCGATTCGCGGCGACGACCGCGCCGCGAAGCCCGACTTCCTCCTGCACCGTGAAGGCCACCACGATGTCGAGCGCGTGGTTTCCGGCCGCCCCCTTCGCACGGTCGAGCTTTCGGACGGCTTCGATCGCGGTCCAGCAGGCGAACCGGTTGTCGAGTGCCTTCGAGACCACGCTTTCGGGCTGGTCGAGGAACGGCTCGTGCATCACGACGTAGTCGCCGATCTTCACGGTCTTCCACGGCCCGGCGCCGCTCGACGAGGAGGCACGGCCGCTCGACAGACCAGCGAGTGCGCTCTGCCGCCCATCTTGCGCACACAGCGAAGCGCGCATGACGCTCCGTCTCCCATGGCCGCAGGAGTGGACTTGGCGACGAGGCCAGCCAGGCCGACGTGCTGATGCTTGAGGATTTCGAGCCGCCTCCGGCCCGTCAGAGGATCGCGCGCGGCCAGCCCTCAATCCCCACCATCCCAGAGTCGCCTCCGTTCGACCGCTGCCACAGCGGGCACGGCCTCGGCCTCAACGACGACCGCCTCCGCGCGCGTACGGGAGCACCCTCGAGCTTTCCATGCCTGTGCCCGTGCGCCCCTCGGCCGTCCCACAAGTCGTTTCGCGAAGCATTGACACCTGACGCAATGTCCGTCACAGCACTGCCGCCGCTCCCGCTCGACCGGGCATCGCCGGCGACGCGACTGCTGGAGAAGCGACGGCAGATGTTCGAGGTGCAAGAGGCGCTCGATTCGCAGGCGGAAGAGTCTCGCCGGCGCGAGCTCGTCTTTAAGCAGCGTGAGGAGGCGCTGCGCACCAAGGACCGCGAGCTGCAGGAGTCGCTGATCAAGTTCAACCGATTCCTGCAGGACAACGACGCGAAGCGTCACCGCGCCGAGAAGAAGGAACGCGAGGCCCACCGGCAGCGGGTCGCGCGTGAGGAGGAGATTGCGCAGCTCAGCTCGACGCTGCACGAGGAGCAGGCAAAGAGGGCAGAGAAGGACGGGGAGCTGCGAACAATGGCGCGCTACTCGGCCTTCATGCAAGCGTTCCAGCGCGCCCAGACAGAGTTCCCCGAGATCGACGACGTCCTCTCCCGCTACGACACGCTGCGTGCCGCGCACGACCACCTCGTCACCCGCTCACGCGAGGCTGACGCAAAGGTTGAGGGGTCGCGCTCTCAGCTGCAGGCGGTGGTGCGAGAGACGAGCAACGAGGTGTGGCCACTCATACTGGCCCAATATCTCCCCAACTCTTGCTCCGCACCTCGCTCCTCGCCGCCGGCTCCACGACCGATCCCGTGCCCACAGGTGCTCGCACGCAACAACCGGATCGCGGAGCTGCAGCACGCCTCCGACAGCGCCGTCTCTGAGAGCCTCGCAGCTTCAGCGAGCGCGGAGCACGAGTGCGCGGCACTCGTAGATCGCAAGCTGCAAGCGGGACAGGTGGTGATGGCGTGCGAGTACATCTACGAGCGATGCGCAGACCGCTCTGCTGTACGGCAGGCCAAGGCAAAGAGGGCGGCCGCCCCGGACCCGTTGGCGGAGGCCTCCGTCTCTGACCTGCTGCGCAAGCTCAATTTTATCCGTGACTTTGCGCTCGATCTGACCGAGATTGTCCAGGAGGGTCGCAGCACCGCGGACTCGGCTGGGGGCGCGCCAGACATCAGCAACGCTGCGGCGACCGCCAAAGTCTCAAGTGCTCCCGCCTCCCCGACCAAGACTGGCAAGACTGGTGGCGGGGGGGGTGGCGGGGGCGGGGGAGGTACGAGCGGGGGAGGGGGGCACTCTCTCAGTGCGGCTGTGGACAGTAGCGTCTCGGCAGTGTCAGCGAGCCGCGGCGTGCCGTGACGCCGCCCGCGAGAGCCGCGAGGCCGCGCTTGTAAACGGCAGAATGTCACTCGAGAGTCGAGATAGTCACCAGTCGACTTTCCTTGGAAACGTGAGCAGGGGCTCGGTGCTTTTTCTTTCCTGCACTGAACCAAACTCGTTTCGCGTGTTCTCTATACATGGAATACGCCACCAAGGTGTGGCCCGTGTGTCAACATAGTGTTCATTTGTGGCAGTCATGATCGTTCCAGTCACAGGCATCGGCGATTTTTTTGTGGATGTGGATGCCGACACCGAGAATCTCCGCCAGATCGCGGCCAGTCGGGCACGTTCCCATGTCGCCCCGTTGTCACCAATACCGTTCCCGCAGAACCTACGTAGTCTTAGTCCCAATTCCGCCCTTCTGGGCTTAGAGAGCCTTGATTGCCGCCGGCGACAGCTTGTACTCCTTTTTGATGTACTCGATCGTCTTCTTCTCCGTCGCCGTCACCTTGCCCGAGTCCATCTTGGCGTCGGCCAGCTTTTTGGCGTCCGCTACACTGATGACGCCCTTCGACGACGCGAGCGACTCGGCGAGCGCGAGCAGGGCGCGGTCGTACTTGACGCCTTCGATCTCGATATAGTAGTCGTCAGCCGAGCTCGACGAGGAGGTGCCGCCGCGAGCAGTCGCCTTGCCTTTGGTGCTCGACTTGGCGCTGCCGATGTCGGTGCCGTACTTGTCGGCGAGGTACTTCAGCGTCGTCTTCTCCGTCGCCGTCACCTTGCCCCCGTCCTTCGACGAGGCGAGCAGCTTCTTGACGTCGGCGGCGCTCAGCTTGCCGCCGCTGG
>JAACEA010000155.1 GCA_009936695.1 Planctomycetia bacterium | reverse complement strand
GGGGTCTGCTACACCCCGGACGAACTCGCCGGCCTCGCCCGGGTGATCGCGTCGCATCCCACCGCGACCCTCGTCTCCGATGAGATCTACGAGGATCTGATCTACCCGGAGATGGCACCGGGGGTCGGCCCGTTCAGTCCCGCGTCGCTGCCGGAACTCCGGGAACGCACCGTCACCCTCAACGGGCTCAGCAAGTCGATGTCGATGACCGGTTGGCGGATCGGCTGGGCCGTCGCGCCCGGCGACGACGGCGTGGTCGCGAAGGCGATGACCCGGCTCCAGAGCCAGATGACGAGTGGAATCGCGACCTTCCTGATGCCCGCGGCGTGCGAGGCCATTCGACGACAGTCGGAGACCAGCGGCCCCATGCGGGTCGTCTTCGCGGAGCGGGCCCGTCTGGTGGCGGACCTGCTCGGCGGGATCGAGCGGTTCGAAACGGTGCCGCCGAGTGGCGCGTTCTACGCGTTCCCCGACGTCTCCCGATGCTTCGGTCTCACCTCGCCCGCCGGGCGGCGAATCGACTCCGCGGGTTCCTTCGCCGAGGCCCTGCTGGAGGAGAAGGAGGTCGCGGTGGTGCCGGGTGATGACTTCGGTGACGTCGCTCGAACGCACATCCGGATCAGCTTCGCGTGCGGCGAGGACCAGATCCGGGCGGGTGTCGGTCGGATCCGCGAATGGGTCGACGCCCTCGCCTGATTCGGGTACCCGGTCGCGAATCGAGGGACGGGAACACCGTCACCGCGTCGGTTCAGGATCCATTCCAATCGACGCCGGTGTCCTTCCACGCGCGGTCCCGGGCCGAAGCGAGCACCGCATCGCAGACCTTCGCGGTCTCGTGGGCGTCCCGGAACGTCGGCGGGCACGGCGTACCTTCCTCCAGGGCCTTCAGGAAGTCGACGATCTGGTGCACGAAGCTGTGTTCGTAGCCGATGCAGAGCCCCGGCACCCACCAGCGGTCCATGTAGGGCTGGTCGCCGTCCGAGACGTGGATGTTCCGCCAGCCTCGGACGATTCCCTCGTCGCGGTGATCGAAGTACTCGAGGCGATTCAGGTCGTGCAGGTCCCAGCGCATGGACGCGTGTTCGCCGTTGATCTCGAACGTGTAGAGCGCCTTGTGGCCACGGGCGTACCGAGTCGATTCGAACAGGCCGAGCGAACCGTTGGCGAAGCCGCAGTGGAAGGAGCATGCATCGTCGATGGTGACCGGTCGGGTGTCGCCGGTGTCCTGATGGACGCGTTCCTTGATGAACGTCTCGGTGCGGGCGGAGACGTCGGCGATGCCGCCGTTCAGCCACATCGCGGTGTCGATGCAGTGCGCGAGCAGATCGCCGGTCACGCCGCTGCCCGCGGCCGCGGCATCGAGTCGCCAGAGGGCGGCGCCGCCCTGTGGAAGGTCCTCCGCGATCGTCCAGTCCTGGAGGAAGTTCGCGCGATAGTGGAAGATCCGCCCGAGCCTGCCCGAATCGACGACCTGCTTCGCCAGCGTCACCGCGGGGATCCGTCGGTAGTTGTAGAAGACGGTGTTCGCGACCCCGGCCCGTTCCACGGCCTCGACCATCGGCAACGACTCCTCGGCGGTGCGGGCGAGCGGCTTTTCGCAGAGGACCATCTCGCCCGCTTCCGCGGCGGCGATCGCGATCTCGGCGTGGGAGTCGTTCGGCGTGCAGATGTCGATCGCGTCGATGTCGTCTCGTTCGACGAGTCGCCGCCAGTCGGACTCGACCGACTGCCAGCCCCACTGGTCCGCGAACGCCTTCGTCTTCGCGGCGTCGCGTCCGCAGGCGGCCTGCAGGACCGGGCGATGCTCGAGTTCGAAGAAGTCGTTCGCCCGCTTGTAGCCGTTGGTGTGGGTGCGGCCCATGAAGCCGTAGCCGACGATGCCGATTCGGAGAGGCGTTTTGGTGGTCATTGGACGTCCGATTCCACAGGGGTTTGCGGGTTCGAGGGGCGTTGGGGGCGGCGGGTGGCGTCCTGGAGGATCAGTCCCAGCCGTGGGCGTCGCGAACCTTGATCATGACGTCGAGGATGGTGTTCCAGGTTCGGGGGTCCTCGAGCGTGGCGTTGGGGAACATGCAGCCGTCCCAGCAGATGTGCTCGATTCCCCGTTCACGCGCGTCCTTCAGCCAGTATCCGGCGCAACGAACGATGTCGAGCCGGCCGTTCGGGGCGTCGGCGGGGCAGTGCTTCCCGGTCTTCTCGTGCGACCCGGATCCGTGCACCTCGCCGTCGTTCTGCGCGACGTGGAAATCGATCGTCCATGGTCGCAACGCGTCGGTCATGGTCTCGTACGCGGTCCAGAACGCGTCTTCGTCGTGGTCCGGCGCGACCAGCGCGTGTTCCGGGGCGTTGTAGCCCATGAGGTAGAGGTAGGAGTGGGCCAGATCCGCCTGGAACCCGACGGTCTCGGGCATCCCGACCGCTTCGAGCAGATCGAGCACGTCACGCCAGGAGTGCATTCCCGCCCAGCAGATCTCGCCCTCCATCGCGAGTCGCTCGCCGTGGTCGGCGGCGATGCGACCCGCTTCGCGGAAGGTCTCCGCGATTCTCGCCGTGTGCGTCTTCGGATCCTCTCGCCATCGTTCGACGCCGAACTCCGCGGAGTCGATCCGGATCAGGCCGCAGGAGCGGACCCCGTGTTCGTTCCAGATCGCCGCGACCCGGCACGACTTCTCGATCGCGGCGAGGAAGCTCGCCTGCTGTTCGTCGTCTCCCATCGCCGAGTCGCCGACGGTGCCCGGCCAGACGGGGGCGACGAGCGAGCCGATCCCGAGACCGTGCCCCGCGACCTCGTCCGCGATTCGCCGCAGGTCGGCCTCGTCCGCATCGGGGTCCGTATGGGGATGGAAGACGAAGCAGTCCACGCCCTCGAAGCGTTGGCCGTCCACCTCGGCGGCGGCGGTGAGCTCCAGCATCCGGGACAGCGGGATCGGCGGATGGTCCGTGCCGTCCTCCTTGCCGACGATGCCCGGCCACATGGCGTTGTGGAGTCGAGGCTTGGTATGCGACATGGCGTTGGTCCTTCGGCTGTGGGGTCGGCGCCGGCGATCCTCGAACCGGCTCAATCCTGGTGGTGATCCCCGACCGCGGGGAGATCGTCGTGGACGTCGGGCCCGAAGTATCGCAGGATCACGAGCTCCTCGGTCTCCGAGTCGTTCTCGAAGCGGAGTCCCGCCCGAGCCGCGATGTCGGTGACGAAGACCTCGTCCTGCGTGAGTTCGTGGAAGCGAATGAGTTTCGGACAGTCGAGGGCCAGGCCGTTCACCCGGCCCGAGCCCTGCACGACGATCAGCGAACTGGCTCCCGGATCCGTGATCGTCACGCTCGCTCCGGGCTGCACGGTCAACTCCCTGGCGGAGAACCGCTGCCGGCCCGCGACCGTGCCGTAGACGATCCAGCGGTCGGCATGCGCTTCACTTCGGGAGTGGACGACGGGCTCGAGGTAGTGGCGGTCCTTGAAGTTCGGATCGAGGTTTCGTTCCCAGTCGAGCTGATCGAGAATGAACTCGACATCGTCGTGCCGGTCGGCGGGCATGTCCTTGACCAGCAGCGATCTCGGGACCGCACGACCCTCGACCAGGTTCTGGTACATCCCGAAGACGTCGCTGCCCCACTGCGGTTCGTAGGTGCAGAGGGATCCCGGCGCGTGCAGGACGCAGGGCGGGATCAGCCAGCCGGTCCCGACCTGGAGCTTGTAGGCCTTCGAGAGTTCGAGGATCCGATTGTCGCCCCGGTGCCAGTCGGCGATGCATCGACGAACGTCTTCACGGGTGGTCCCCGGCTCGAATCCCATGAAGGTGTACGGGAAGTTGTTGCCGACGTTGTTGTGCTGGGGGGGGAAGTAGTAGGCCTCGGGCTTGCCTTCGAGACCGACGAGGGCCGCCTGCTCGTCGTTCTGGTGCATGTGATGCGGTATCGGGCCCATGTTGTCGAAGAACTTGGAGTACACGGGCCAGCGGCCGTACGTCGACCAGATCGAGGCGCCGACGACGTCGGCCCCGAGTTCCGCGACGACGTCCCGAAGCAGGAGACGCGTCCCGTCGTGCACGACGTAGGACAGGCCCTCATCGGGTTCCCGACCGTCGTTGGCCGCCTCGGTGGTCGATCCGAACCACCGCTCGTCGATGCCGCCGCGTTCCAGTCCGAACGCGTAGGTGTCGTCGGGGTGGAGCTTGATTCGCAGGCCGGGTTGCAGGAACGACCGGGGGACCCAGTTGGGTGCGAGTCGCAGCAGGCCGCCGGTCGCCTCCATCGCCGCCTCCGCTGCGCCGCGGACCGAGGACGAGATGGTCTGGAGCCCACGGCGATCGTTCGAAGGAACGGAGGTCATGGGGTGCAGGATACGGTCCGCATCGCCTTCGGTCGTGGAACAGGGAGCGGATCCCCGAAGGAAGTCCGGCGAGCCGGATTCGGGACGGGGGGAGGTCGTGATCCGGTTCGGGGCGTCCTTCGCGGATAGAGTCCGGGCATGACCGACCGCGAGCCGGGACTCGGATCCGCCATCTCATTCGTCACGCTCGGGGTCACCGACCTCGCTCGGAGTCGCGCGTTCTACGCGGCGATGGGCCTCGAGGCGCATCCGCGAAGCAACGAACACGTCGTCTTCCACGATCTCGGGGGGCAGATCTTCGCGTTGTTCCCCCGGGCCGCGCTCGCGGAAGACGCCGGCGTTCCCGGCTCGGGCGTCGACGCGGGGCTCACGGCTTCGCTGTCGGTGAACGTCTCGGAGGAATCCGAGGTCGAGGCGATCCTTCAGCGGGCGGAACGCGCGGGTGGGCGGATCACGCGGCCCGCATCACCGCCACCGTGGGGCGGGGTGCGTGGCTACTTCGCGGATCCCGACGGATTCGCCTGGGAGATCGCCTGGAATCCGTCCGTGGCCCTCGATGGCGACGGCCGGGTCCGGCTCTGAGTTCCGGTGCCGATCGGCCTGAACACGAAGACCCCTGCATCAGGATGATGCAGGGGGTCGGGTTCGAGTCCACATGGCCTTCCGTCGTCGCCGATCAGCTCGCGCCGATCGACACGTCGACCGGCTGCGGGGCCGGCTGGAAGTTCGGCTGGACCGCAAGCTGCAGGGGAAGTCGCTTGCCGTCGGGGTCGCGGGGAAGGTTGTCGTTGTCGATGATCTTCTGGATCGCCATGATCCCCTCGATCAGCATCTCCGGACGCGGCGGGCATCCGGGGACGTAGACGTCGACCGGGATGAACTGGTCGACGCCCTGGACCACGGCGTAGGTGTCGAAGACACCGCCGGTCGAGGCGCAGGCGCCCATCGAGATGACCCACTTCGGTTCCGCCATCTGCATGTAGATCCGCTGGAGCACGGGGAGCGTCTTCACCGAGACGCGACCGGCCACGATCATCAGGTCGCTCTGGCGGGGGCTGAAGCGCATCACTTCGGCCCCGAACCGCGCAAGGTCGAATCGGCTGCACGCGGTCGCCATCAGTTCGATGCCGCAGCAGGCCGTGGCGAAGGGCATCGGCCACACGCTCGATCGACGCGCCCAGTTGGCGACGCGGTGGAACTGCGTGGTGAGGAGGCTGTCGGTGGGAAGTGCGGCTTCGATGCCCATGGTGCGTGTTCTCGAGGTTCGGAATGCTTGCGGTGGATTCGTCCGACCGGCAGGGTCGGATGCGTCAGTCGACGAAGGACGTGCCCTTGTACGTCCGGGTCTTGGTCTTGAAGAGGTTCTCGTTCCCCTCTTCGACGTTGGGCTCGTAGACTTCGCCGGTGTAGTTCGGCGCGTTCTTCACGCCCACCACGCGCGTGTAGCAGCCCGCCGTGAGGACCAGCGAGGCCGTCGCGGCGAGCAGGACGATCGTTCGAATGGTGGCGGTGCGTTCGGGCATCAAGGGGTCCGGTGGGGCGAAGTTCGATCGGTTCGACCGACCCGCCACGGACCCGCTGGATCAGCGGAGCAGTTCGTCGAGCCGTCTTTCCGACACCACCATCGTATAACGCCCGTCGAGTCGAAGCATCCTCAAGACCTCCAACATTCTGCGGGAGGCATGAAGATGCGGATCCGAGCCTCCTTCATCCGCCATCCGGGCCAGCTCGAGCAGCAGCCCGATGGCCATGCTGGAGGGGACCGAGACCGCCGAGAAATCGACCAGCAGCCGCTTTGGAGCGCTTCGGCGGTCGCGGTACTCCGACGCGACCAGTCCGGCGATCGCCGATGCCTCGTCCCGGTTGATGGCCGGCCCCAGCGGGCGTACGAGGATCGAATTCGGACCCAGCCGGAGCTCCGCGGGCTCCGTGGTGGACGTCGTCCGGGTGGTGTATCCGGTTCCGGAAGTGTCCTCCCAGGCGATCTCGATCGAGCCGTCGTGGTTCGGGTACTGCATGAACATACAGGTCGAATACGACCGAGCGCCATGCACGCCCTCCGTCGCGTCTCGGTGGGATGGTGGTGGGAATGTCCGGGTGGTGGGGATCGCGCAGCGATCCACGGGCCATATCCGGACGTTCAGTCCGCGACGACGACCGGGACGAGACGCAGCGATGCGGCGTCCTCGAGGACCGAGGCGCGTCCCCGATCGCGGGCCGTCGCCCTGAACCGATATCCGCCGATGCGTTCGATTCCCGAGGGGCCCGCGAGGATCGCGGTCCGGATGGCGGAGGTCGGCGGATGAGGCAGTCGTCGGGCGGTGTTCCGATCGATTTGGATGATCGCGGGGCCGAACGGAGGAACCGGCCGGCCTTCGATCCGTCGTTCACCGCCGACCACCAGCACGCCGAATCCGCTTCGATGGAGGGTCGCGTCGGCGATGCCGCCTTCGATCGGGAGCATCGGCCCCGGCCGGACGTCGCGTCGGGTGGGGTCCAGGATCCAGGTTCTCGAATCACTGGTCCCGTCGATCGAGCCGCCGACCACGAGGATTCGTTCGTCATCGAGGAGGATCGACGTCGCATCCTCGAGGGCCGGCATCGATGCGTCGTTCCAGTTCACGTGACGCAGACCGCTCGAGTCGAGGTGGATCGATCGGACCGTGGCCTCATCTCCCCGAAGCGTGCCACCGACCAGAACGAGGTGATCGGCGCCGACGGCCGTCACGGAAGCATGAAGGCAGGTCGTGTCGATCGGGGTCGGCGGTGACCACCGTTCCGAGTCGGGATCGAAGACGGCGAGTCGGTTCCGGTGCAGGAGAACCACGCGGCCATCGGGAAGCAACGTCGCGGCATGGCCTTCGAGTCCGTCTTCGGTCGTCTCGAACGGCGGCGGGATCGTTCTTCGTCGGTGTGGTTGTTCCGGCTCGCAGATCTCGACGCTGTCCAGTCGGGTGACCGTGTCGGGGAGGACACCGGTCCAGCCGCCGATCACCAGCAGCCGCTTCTCGTCGAGCGCCATCACCGTCGCGCCGGCGCGGGGCGTTAAGAGAGCGCATCCGACGGGCTCCCAGCCGTGACGGGGATTCCG
>JAACEA010000154.1 GCA_009936695.1 Planctomycetia bacterium | reverse complement strand
GATCGAAACGCCCGAAGAGCGACGACTCGCGCTGCTGCTCCTTCGATATCCCGAGACGATGAAGACGGCGGCCGCCTCACTGGAAGCGAGCAGGCTCTGTCGTTTCCTCTATTCGGTGGCGACGGAGTTCAGCTCGTTCTATTCCGCCTGCCCGGTCCTTCGCGCCGAGGACCCCTCGATCCGCGCCGCTCGGATCCGACTGGTACGACTGACCCGCGACGTGCTCCGCGACGGACTCGGCACCCTCGGAATCGGCGCCCCCGAACGCATGTGACGGACCAGGTGAAGCTGAAGGAACACGACCATGCGACGAACCCCCGACCATCCGAACCTGCTCACCCACGCCCACCCGCTCATCGAGCACAAGCTGGGGATCCTCCGCGACGTCGCCACGCCTCCGCCCACCTTCCGACGGGTGCTCGGTGAAGTCGCGGGTCTCATGACCTACGAGGCGCTGCGCGACCTTCCGACGCGGACCCGCGAAGTGATGACGCCGATCAAGGCCTGCTCGACCGTCGAACTCGCCGCGCCGATCACCATCGTTCCGATCCTTCGCGCCGGTCTCGGCATGACCGACGGCATCCTCCGACTCGTCCCCGAGGCGCGGGTCGGCCACATCGGCGTCCAGCGGAACGAGGAGACCCATCAGCCGGTCGAGTACTACGAGAAACTCCCTTCGGACATCGGCGACGGTCCGGTCCTGGTGGTCGATCCGATGCTCGCGACCGGCGGCAGCGCGACCTACGCGGTGACGTACCTCAAGCGTCGCGGATGCGGCTCGATCGGATTCCTCTGCCTCGTCGCGGCGCCCGAAGGCGTCCGACGCATGGCCGAAGACCACCCCGACGTGGAAGTCCACGCGGCGGCGCTCGATGAGAGACTCGACGAGAACGCCTACATCGTTCCCGGCCTCGGCGATGCCGGAGATCGCGTCTTCGGCACGCTCTGACGGTGGCCTTCGGACCTCGTCCCGATCGGAACCGTTGTGGTCAACGCGTCGACGGTGGCGCGAACGCCGGGAATCGGTGATCATCGCCGGCATGGCCGAACGCAAGAACACCGAATTCGATCGCCCGGGCGGATACGCGACGCCCCGAGGCGCAACCCAGATCCAGCGGGAATCGGCGGCGGATCTGCCCCGCGCGGACATTCGCCTGCTCGGTGACGACGTGGCGCCGCACGTCCCCGCGACCGCCGCGGTCGAACCCGTGCACCGATCGGCGGATCCCGACACCCGGCTCTACGTCGGCGACTGCCGGGACGTCATTCCGAATCTCCCGGATCACGGCGAGGTGGATCTCGTCTTCGCCGATCCACCGTTCAACTGGGACGTGCCCTACGACGAGTGGTCCGACGGCATGCCCCGCGCGGAATACGAGCGGTTCACCTACGACTGGCTGGACATCTGCGTCGACGCCCTCGCTCCGCACGGCTCGATCTGGGTGAACATCCCCGACGACACCGCGGCGGAGATCGTGATGCATCTCAAGCGTCGCGGCCTCACCATGATCAACTGGTGCGCCTGGCACTTCCGCTTCGGACAGCACCGCGACAGTTCGTTCATCATGAGCAAGGTGCACGCGCTCTACTTCGCGAAGGACCCCGACCACCGCATCTGGAATCCGGACGCGATCCTCGAACAGTCGGACCGCGCATCGGTGTACAACGACCCGCGTACCCAGGCCAAGGGTCGGAACGCGGGCATGCGGGTGCCGATGGACGTCTGGTACGGGCCCTACTGGGGTCGCGTGCAGGGCAACAACAAGGAGCGACGCGCCCGTCACCACAACCAGATTCCCGAGGTCTATCTCGAGCGCGTCATCCTCGCGTGCTCCGACGAGGGCGGGCTGGTGCTCGATCCGTTCTGCGGCAGCGGCACGACCTCGACCGTCGCCCGCGCCTGGAATCGCCGTTCGATCACCACGGAGTACGGTGCCGGGAACGCCGACAGCGCCTGGGAGCGGATCAACGAGATCGGGATGCTGCGCAAGGGTCAGTCGACCGGGGGATCCAGCGCGTTGGGCAGGCCCCGGAGCAAGCGGACCCCCTGATCGATTCAGTCGCTCGACTTCGGCTTCCACGGAACGTCGGCGACGCCGGCCGCGTGATTGGCCGCCCGACTCATCGCGAAGAGCAGATCGCTGAGCCGATTCACCCAGCGGATCGCCTCGGGCGTGACCGGTTCCGCGTGACCGAGGTGGACCATGAGCCGCTCGGCCCGTCGGCAGACGGTCCGCGCGAGATGGAGCCTCGATGCGAGTTCGCATCCTCCCGGAAGCACGAAGCAGGAGATCTCGGGGGCGGCGGCCTGGTAGTGGTCGATCGCGTCTTCAAGCACCTTGACGTCCGCGTCGTCGATCCGGCTCACCTTCTCGCTGTTGCGGGCGCCTTCGGGGGTGGCGAGATCCGCTCCGAGATCGAAACAGCGGGACTGGATGCTTCCGAGCAGTTCCCGAAGCGTGGTGTCGGCGTCGGAAGCACCCTCGATTCCGGAGACGACGAGTCCGATGCAGGCGTTCAGTTCGTCGACGGTGCCGTAGGCCTCGATGCGCGGATGGTCCTTGCCGACCCGATCGCCGGAAAAGAGTCCGGTCTTGCCGTCATCGCCGGTTCTGGTGTAGAGCTTCATGATTCTTCCTGCGGTGGTGAAGGAACGGTCTTCGCGAATCCCGCTCTGGCGGATTCCGGCAATCCGGCGTCATCGGGGCGTTGCACGACGTCGGGCCCGGACACCCTACCGCCATCCGCATCTCGGATCGCGATCACGAAGCCCGGTCGCAATGCGGCCGACGCGATCCGTCCGTCGGCATCCATCACGATCACCGCGACCTGATGGTGCTCGCGAAGATCCCCCATCGCCTCGGTTCGGCGGACGACCTCCCGAGCCGCATCGAGGACGGACCCCCCGCGTCGAAGCGTCTCGACGGCGAGAAAACTCGCGGAGATGCCGGAGATCAGCTCGCCGGTACCCGTCGCGGTGGCGAGGCCGACGCCCGGCTCCACGAAGAGCCCGTGTCCGGCGATCGGGGAATCGCCGACCCGGCCCGGCACCTTGAACGGGAGTCCGCTCGTCGAGCAACCCGCCGCCAGCGTCCCGTCGGCGGACCGGCCCAGCACGCCGATGGTGTCATGTCCGAACGGCGCAGCGCCG
>JAACEA010000153.1 GCA_009936695.1 Planctomycetia bacterium | reverse complement strand
GGTTCGAGGACGCGGTCATCGACGTCCGGGCGCCGTCGACCGTGACCAACATCCGCATCCGCGGTGGCGAAGGCGGTGACCGCGGCGACGCCGGGGCGATCGAGGACGATCGATGACGTCGACGAGGCCCGACACCTCCGCGTTCCGGATTCCGATGTCGCGTCCCTCACGTCTGGTGGCCCGCGCACTGCTCGGGTTCCTGCACCTTTCCGGACGCCTGGTGTGCCGGGTGCCGATTCGCCGGTTCGGATTCGAACGGGCGGCCCGGCTGCCGCAGTCCATCATGGTGGCGAACCACCACAGCCTGATCGACACGCCCTTGCTCTTCATGTCCGTGCAGAGGCGGCGGCGTGATCGGACCGCGACGGTCGGGGGACTCGACTATTTCGAGGCCCGTCCCGAGCACCCCTGGCACGAGCGCATCTTCCGTCGCGGCGTGGTCTGGTTCATCAGGAGTTCGATGAACGTGATGCTCATCGACCGGGTCGGCGGGGAGTATTCCGAACTCGACCGGATCGATGCGATGATCGCGGAGGGCTGGAGCCTCGTGATCTTCCCGGAGGCGACGCGGAGCCGCGATGGGCGGATCGGTCGATTCCGGCACGGGGCCGCCGAACTCGCACGCCGCAACGATCTGCCGGTGGTCCCGGTGCGGATCGAAGGAACGGAGCGGATTCTGCCGCCGGGCGTGTCGTGGCCGCGGTCCGCGCCGTTGCGGATGGTGGCGGGCGAACCGCTTCACGCGGAGTCGGACGAGACCGCGGCCGCGTTCACCAAGCGGCTCATCGTCGCCATCGAGGGCCTGTCCACCGACGAATCCCGGGACGAGGCGGACGGTCCGATCGCCGCCGTCGCGAATGCCGAATCGACCCCGCTGGTGACGGAGCGAGTCGGATGAAGTCCCGACGCATCAGCCTGACCGAGCGTGTCGCGGTGTCTTCGTTGTTGCGTGGATACGCCCACGCGCCGTCCTTCATGCATCGCATCCGGCCCCGCATGGTCCGGGAGACGTGGCGGCGGGCCGAGGCCTGGCGCACGTCGCTTCGGACCAACGGTCGGATCATCCTCGGCGACGATGCGTCCGACGCCGACATCGACCAGTACGGGATCGGCGTGCTCGAGCACATGCAGCGGTACATGGAAGGCCTGGTGCTCGCGTCCCGCGTTCCCCGCGACACGCTTCTCGAGCGGATCGAGATCGTCGAGGGGCTGCCCGCCTTCCGGAAGATCTTCGATCGACGCGGCGAGCGCGGCCTCATTCTCCTTTCGATCCACATGGGGGAGTTCGAACCCGCGGCCGCGTACATGGGGCGTCACGCACCGGTGCACGTGCTGTACCGCCGTGACCGGATCAAGACGCTCGAACGCATCCGGGCCGAGGCCCGTCGTCGACTGGGAGTCGTCGAGCACGCGGTCGACGACGGGGTCAACGCGTGGCTCGCGCTTCGGGACATGCTGGATGGCGGAGAGGTCGTCGCCCTGCTCGGTGATCGGGTCCAGCCGGGACAGACCGGCGTCTTCATGCCGATGTTCGGCCGCATGATGGAGATTCCGGTGGGGCCCTTCAAACTGGCCCAGGTCACGGACAGCCGCATCGTCCCGGTCTTCAACTGGTGGCGACCGAACGGCCGGCTCGCCCTCCGGATGGAGGATCCGATCGAGGTCGAGGGTGATCTTCGCCGCGATCCTGCGAGCAACCCCGCGATGCAGCGGTGGGTCGAACTCATCGAGGCCCGGATCGCCGCGACGCCGTCACAATGGCTCAACGTCCACCCGGTCTGGGACGCGTCCGGACCGACCGGAGACACCACCGACGATCGGACCGCCGCTTGAGACGCCTCGCCCTCCTTCGAATCGCCTGGATCACCCTGTACCGGGATCGCCTCGGCGTGCTGCTCTACGCGCTGGTCCCGGTGATCTTCCTGTCGATCTTCGCGAGCGTGTTCCAGGGCTTCGGACGCAACGGTGAGAACAAGGTCCGAATCGCGATGCTCGATCTCGACGGGAGTCCGGCCGCGATGGCGCTGGGAACGGCGGTTCGCGAGTCGAGCGAACGGATCGATCTCGTCCTGATCACCGGCGACGATGTCGCGGCGGCCGATCGAAGGGTGGCGAGCGGTGACTTTCCGGCGGCCGTGGTGATCCCACGCGGATTCGGCGCGGCGGTCGGTGACTTCCAGGCGAAGATTCCGCCACTCGTGGTGCGATACGACCCCGCGAATCCGATCGCGCCGGACTTCGCCCGGGGGGTGCTGGCCGCGGCGACCTGGAAGGGGCTCGCGCCCCAGATGCTCGGTCGGGAGATCCGCGTCCTCGAGATGGTCGCCGGCACCCTCACGCCGGCGCAGCGGAAGCTCGCGGAGACCCTTCAGCAGGCGGGGGATTCCGAAGGGAAGCCGCCGCCGATGGTGGAGCAGCTCGCGATGGCCACGCAGGTGCCGATCGACGGCGGGCCCGTCACCATCGGTCAGGGCGGGCCGTCGCTGGTCACCTACTACACCGCGGCGATCGGGGTGATGTTCATGCTGTTCAGTGCGCTCTCGACGACGGGCTGGTTGCTCGAGGATCAGGAGCGGGGCGTGTTGGATCGAATGCGGACTTCGGGCATCGGGTCGTGGACGGTCCTGTTGAACCGGTTCATCTTCGCGATTCTCGTGGGCTCGCTCCAGATCGCGGTGATGCTCGCGTGGGCCGCGGCGACCTTCGGGGTCCGGTTCTTCTCGGTGCGTCAGTTCGTCGCCCTCCTGGTGGTCATTCCCGCGGTCGCCGCCGCATCGGCGGGGCTCGGCCTCCTGATCACCTGCATCGCCCGGACCCGTCGACAGCAGACCACCATCGGGACCATCACCGTCTTGATTCTCAGTGCGGTCGGTGGGAGCATGATCCCTCGGTTTCTGATGCCCCCGTCCCTGAAGGCGGCGGGTGAGTGGGCCTTCAATGCGAGGGCCATCGACGCGATGCAGCAGGTACTCTGGTACACCACGCCCGATGACACGCTCGTCGCGATGCTCGGAAGAATCGGGCCGGCCCTGGTTCTGATCGCGGTGACCACCCTGGTCTTCCTCGCGGGCGCCCGGGTCGCGATGACCCGCTGGGAATGATTCCGGATCGAGCGCCCGGGCGACGCCCGGGACGGCAGGAGAGGTGAATGAGCAACGACACGACCGATCTTCACGAGACCATCTACGACGTCCTTCGAACCGACCTCAAGCTCGGCATGGTCGAGCTCGGTCCCGAGACGCCGCTGGTGGGCGATGAGCTCGGACTCGACTCCCTCGATCTGCTGATGGTGGTCACCGGAACCGAGAAGCGGCTGGGAATCAAGATCCCCAACGACCAGCTCGGTCGCGAGACGATGGGCACGATCGGGGCCTTCGTTCGATTCGTCGATTCCCTTCGGGCCGACGCGTGACCGAGACGAGCGACGCGAAACACGATGCGGCATTGGCGAACCTGCCGCACGCGGAGCCCTTTCGATTCCTCGACCGCATCGACGAACTCTCCCCGGAGCGGGCCCGTGGTGCGTGGATCGTGAAGGGTGACGAGGATTTCCTGCGGGGGCACTTCCCGGGAAGGCCCCTGGTCCCGGGCGTCCTGATCACCGAGGCCGCCGCACAACTCGCGGGGGCCGCGGCGCACCACGCCATGACCGAGACCGAGACCGAGAACCAGAACGAGAACGAGAAACAGTCCGAGGGCTCGAGCGGGATGCTCGTGCTCAGCGAAGCACGGTTCCGCCGCCCCGTGGAACCGCCCGCGAGCATCGAACTCGTGGTCGACGCGATCGGTCGATTCGGATCGATCCATCGCTTCGACTTCGAGGCGACGGTGGAAGGCGTTCCGGTCGCCTCGGGTTCGGTGGGCGTCAGCCTGACGCCGGCGGGTGGAGAAGCGGCGTCGTGATCGAATCCGACACGCTGGTCCTGACCGCGGCCTCCGCGAGCTGTTCACTCGGCGAGGACCGTCATGCGATCCTCGAGTCGATGCTTGAAGGCCGCGTGGAGATCGACGCGGCGCCGGGCATCGAAGGCGTCTTCCAGCCCGAAGAGGACGGAACGCCGGTCCCCGAGGTCCGCGCCGCCCAGGTGCCGGAATCGGCGCCCGAGGTGGGAAGCGTTCCAGACCGGGCCGAGCGGATGCTCGCCCGTTCGATTCGTCGCGGACTCGACGAGGCGGGACTCGATCCGTCGACGATCGACGCGATGCGTGCGGCGGGGTCGCGATTCGAGACGATCTTCGGGACGACGCTCGGCGGCATGCGGCATCTCGGCGCCGGCATCCGCAACGGCCGGCTCGACGTCATGGCCCGCAGCACGACCTCGACCGTGACCCGCCATGCCCTCGAAGGGACCGGACTCGATCTCGGTGGATCGACGGTGTCCGCGGCCTGCGCGTCGGGCGTGAGTGCGCTCGCGATGGCGGGGACCACGATTCTCGCGGGCGAGGCCGACGTCGTCATCGCGATCGCGTACGACCCGATCAGCGAGTTCGCCTACGCGGGATTCAACTGTCTCCGCCTGGTCAGCGAAGGGCCATTGCGCCCCTTCACCGCGGAACGGACCGGCATGCGGCTCGGCGAGGGCTACGGCGTGTTCGTCGTCGAACGGGAATCCGCCGCGGCGGCGCGGGGCGCGACGGTGCTCGCCCGGATCCTCGGCTGGGGGGGTGGAAGCGATGCGCATCACCTCACGCAGCCGGTGCCGACGGGGCGGGGCGCCGCGGATGCCTTGCGTGCCGCGACGGCGTCACTCGATGGAACCGGGAATCTCCCCGACCTGGTCGCGGCCCACGCCACCTCCACGCCGGCGAACGACCTCGCGGAACATGCGGCGCTCGCGGACTGTTTCGGCGATCGCCTCGCGGAGGTTCCGGTGACCGCGTTGAAGAGTCGGATCGGTCACACCCTCGGGGCGGCCGGCGCGGTGGAGTTGTCCGTGGTGCTCGCGGCGATGGAGCATCGTGCGGTCCCTGCCGCGGCCAACGCGGTCGTCGACCGGGCGTCGTTCCCGACCCTGGATCTCGTGGCACCGACGCCACGGCGCGATCTGAAGATCGATCGAGCGGCGGTCGTCTCCCTGGGTTTCGGCGGCGCCGACGCGGCGATCCTCGTGGAATCCGGGACCGCGATCGAGCGGGTTCCGCCCCGGCCACCCGTGACCTGCGAGGCATCGGCGTCGCGAATCGTGATCACCGGGGTCGGCTCGCTCGTTCCCGGGGCGGACGATCCGCAGATCCGACCCGGCGAGATCGGTCTCGACGAGGCGTCGTTCGAGGGGCTCGACGATGCTCGTGCGGTGCGTCGTCTGGCACGGTTCTCGAAACTGGTCCGAGCCGCCGGCGTGCTTGCGATCCGGGATGCCGGACTCGACGACGAGGCGGTGCGAACCGCCTCCGGGTTCGTCGGGACCCGCTTCGGTGCGTCCGACTACACGCTCGACTTCTACGAGGAGCTCGTTCGCGACGGGCTGGGCGCGGGAAATCCGCTCCACTTCGCGGAGAGCGTTCCCAACATCGGCAGCGCCCAGCTCAGCCTGGGGCTCGGCATCCAGGGGCTCACCCTCTCGGTCGGTGGAACCGCGATCGCGGGGCTGGAGGCGATGCACCACGCGAGACGACATCTCGCGACGGGCCAGGCGGATCGAGCGATCGTGGTCGCCGCCGAAGAGACGCACCCCCGGGTCCGGGAAGTGTTGCGGCATCTCGGGGAGATCGGTGATCTGCCGTCCGCGGAAGGAGCGATCGCCTTCGTGCTGGAGCGGGAATCGGCGGCGATCGAGCGGGACGCAACGATGCTCGCAGTCGTCGAGGAGAGCGGATTGGAGTGGCCGAAGGGCGAAGGCGTCCGGGATTCCCTACGGACGATTCAGGGTGGATTCGTCAGATCCAGGCGCGACGTGATCCTCGGTCCTGCACGCGAAACGCGGGCCGGTCGTCGAGTCGCGATCGCACGGCGGCTTCGACCGACCCCCGGCGGGATGGGCGAGTGCAAGATCGAACATGCCACGGACCGCGTGGAACGGGAGTCGGTGGGCGCGTTTCGAGCGATCGCGGACGCGATTCAGGCATCGGACGGCCGTCTGATCGTCTGGCCCGATCCGGCGGGTGGTGCCGCATTCGTGCGGATCGCTCCGGTATCATCCTCCGGATGACTTCGAGTGTGAGCGCAATCGAGAGGAGATCCGGCTGCGAGATCGCCGACTGGGTCGCCACCGGCGGTCCCGATGATCTGCCGGCGTGGATCCGTGATTCGGTCGGCCTGGCCGAGCCGCACCGCCGCTGGTCGGTCGGGGACGGCATCGCCGCGATCGAACGGACCAACGGCGACCGGCATCTTCGAACCGTGGTGCTCGACGGCGCTTCCGCCATGACCGGAGAGGCCTTCGAGGCGGGGACGCTCGAGGCGTACTGCACCCTGCTCTCGGGGATTCCGCACGCCCATCTGCTGCGGGCGTGGAACTTCATCCCGCGGATCAACGACGACGCCGGATTCGCCGACGACGCCAGGGGTGGCCGGAGCGATCGATACATGGTCTTCAACGCCGGACGATTCCGGGCGTTTCGCGAGGTGCACGGACGACCGGAGTGGTTCCCGGTCGCCTCCGGGGTCGGCCACGCCGGCGAGGACCTGGTGCTGCATCTGCTGCACGGCGCGGGGGAACCAAGTCCGGTCGACAATCCGCGGCAGGTCCTGCCCGCCGACTACTCCCGTCGATTCGGCGATCTGCCCCCCGCGTTCGTCCGGGCCGCGAAGGTGACCGGCGTCGAGAACGCGGCGATCGTGGTGAGTGGAACCGCCAGCGTGGTCGGCGAGGATTCACTCCATTCGAACTGCTTCGACCGCCAGGTGGAGGAGACGCTCGACAACCTCGAGACGGTGGTCGCCTCCTGCGATCCGAATCTGGTTCCCGCGGATCTCGGTGACTGGCTGGTCTATCTTCCCGATCCGTCGGCGGAGAACCGCGTACGAAGCGCGATCGAAAGACGTTGGCCGGATCATCGATTGAACCTCGAGTTCCGCGCCCAGCGGCTGTGTCGCCCCGAACTTCTCGTCGAGATCGAGTGTGCGGGCATCGGGCCGGAGCCGACGTCGTGATCGCGGCCCCGGAGTCGACCGCGATCGGTGAGGACTGGGACGTCGTCGTCATCGGCGCCGGACCCGCGGGCAGCATCGCCGCGCTGGAGCTCGCGCGGGCCGGCAAGCGGGTCCTCGTCATCGACAAGGAGGCGTTTCCCCGTTTTCGAATCGGCGAATCGATGCTTCCCCACGCGAACCGGCTTCTCACCGATCTCGGCCTGATGGACCGTGTCGAGGAACTGCCGCACGTCGTGAAGAAGGGACTCGAGATCAGCTTCGGCGATGGTCGCCGCGATGCGGTCGCCATTCCGTTCGCTCGGATGCTCGGTGACACCATCAAGCAGACGTTCAACGTCCGACGTTCGCTCTTCGACCAGATGCTCGTGGACGAGGCGACGAAGGCCGGCGCGGTCTTCCGATTCGAGGACGGCGTCGACTCGATCGACCACATCGCCCGCGGCGACGTGCGACTCCGACTGTCCTCGGGCCCGGTGCGTGCGAACTGGCTCGTCGACGCGAGCGGGCAGGCCTGCGTGCTCGGCCGCCACTTCAAGACACGGCGGCTCCTCGACGGCTACCGGAACATCTCGTACTTCGAGCACTTCGAAGGCGTTCGGCGGCCGGACGGCGACCGTACCGGTTTCGCGACGCTCGCGATGTGCCGCGAGGCGTGGTTCTGGATGATCCCCATCGACGATCGGGTGACCAGCGTCGGCGTCGTGGTGGACGACGACCACGCGAAGCGGATCCCCGTTCCGGCGAACCAGCGCCTGGCCTGGTGCATCGAGCGGTGTCCGCTCGTCACGGACCGGATGAAGGATGCGACGGGGCCCACCACCAACCACGTGGTCGGGGACTTCTCCTACACCTGCGAACCCTTCGCCGGTGACGGTTGGTTCATGGTCGGCGACGCGGCCGCCTTCATCGATCCGGTGTGGTCGACCGGAGTGACGCTGGGCATCGACACCGGGGTCGCGGCGTCACGTCGCATCATCGAGGTCGATGCGGGACGGCGAAGCGCGGCGTCCGCGGTGAGCTCCTACG
Organism: Planctomycetia bacterium; assembly: GCA_009936695.1. Classification (GTDB taxonomy): domain Bacteria; phylum Planctomycetota; class Phycisphaerae; order Phycisphaerales; family SM1A02; genus UBA12014. The sequence continues at coordinate 6,194 of JAACEA010000153.1, read as the reverse complement.
GAAAGCGGGTCACTCGCCTTCGTGCCGGATTCCTCGGTCTCATCTCGAACTTCTACGATCACTCCTTCCGCGAACTGCTGGTGAGCGGGCACGGTCCGATGAACGTCGACGCGGCGGTGGTGAACATGCTGGCGGGCGAGATCTTCGAAGGCGTCCCCTTCGAAGTCCGATGGCGGTGGGAGTTGATGCGGTGGTTCCGTGAACTCAATCGGTATCGCAAGGTGGTGGAGTGGATCCGCCCGCATTCCCTGCTGCAGGCGGGAGGGATCGCCCTTCCATCCCCGCGCTCCGGTGTGATCCGCGGCCTTCGACGCGGCGAACGTGGACAACCGTCGTGGCAGCCGAGCTGATCGCGGACTTCATCGCATCGGTCGACCGTGGACCGGATCGTCCCGCGATCCTGGACATCGCGTCGGGGCGAACCGCGACCCGAAGCTCGATTCTTCGAGATGCCGTCGCGTTGGCGCGACGTCTCGATGACGTCGCGCCGGAGGACGCGGTCGTCATGCTGCACGGGCCCGGTGGTGCCGCGTACTGGTCGGGGCTCCTGGCGACCTTCGGCACCGGGCGACGACTGCTTCCGGTGGGCGTCGAGACGTCGGCTCGGGATCGGGCGAAACTCCATGCGGCACATCGAGTCGACGTGGTGATCGAGACGGATCCGCGGACGTCGTGGGACGACGCGCCCGAGGACGCGCACCTTCTCGTCGAGCCCGCATCGATCGGGCTCGACACCGCGGGCATCGACCGGCTCGGGCGAGGCGGAACCGCATCGCTCCTGCTGCGGAGCTCCGGGACGACCGGGCGGCCGGCGGTGGCGCTCCGAACCGCGGCCGCACTCGATCGCGTCTCGAAGACCCTGGTCGACATCCTGGAACTCCATCACGAGGACGAGATTCTCGCGACCCTTCCGATGCAGCACGCCTACGGGATCGAGCACGGGGTGTTCGCGCCGATGCGGGCCGGTGCGTCGGTTCGACATCAGGCCGGGTTCGATCTCGGCCCCGGCGTCGAGGCGCTCGGGAACGGCGTGACCGTGTTTCCCGGCGTTCCGGTGACGCTGGAGGCGGCATCGCGGGTCGGACGTCCCGGTTCCGCGTTGCGATTGGCATATTCCGCGGGCAGTTCGCTGCCGACGTCGGTGCGCGAGGGCTTCGAGGCCGCGTGGGACTGTCCGACGGGCAATCTCTACGGCGCGACCGAACTGGGGACGATCACCTTCGGCGTCGGCGGGGACGATCGCATGGTGCCGGGGGTCTCGGTGCGGGTCGCGTCCGTGGTGGACGAGGATGCGGGGGAGATCCCCGTGGCGACGAACACCGGGTCGGGCGAGCTCGTGGTGCGCAGCGACGCCATGTTCGCCGGTTACCAGGACACGCGGGACGCGATCCTCGAGCCCGGTCGACGGATCGACGGGCATTTCAGGACCGGTGACCTCGGGACGGTGGATGAGGACGGGCGAGTGGAGATCACCGGTCGGGCGAAGATCCAGTTCGACGTCGGCGGATTGAAGGTCAATCCCACCGAGGTCGAGTCGGTCCTGATGGAGCATCCGTCGATCCGCGAGGTCGCGGTGGTTCCGCTTCCGCTCACCGAGACCGTGACCAGGGTCCGCGTCGTGGTGGTCGCCGAAGGCGCGGACGATCCCGCCACGCGGGCCACGATCCTCAACGACCTTTCTGGAATCGCGAAGCGCGAACTTGCGCCGCATCAGCGGCCGCGGACGTGCGACTTCCTCGACGAACTGCCGCGGACCCTCACCGGCAAGCTGCTGCGCGGTCGCCTGATGGAGATGGTGACCGAGGTCGACGGCTGAGCGGGACTCAGGCCGCGGTCGCCCGAAGGCCCGGTCGCAGGAATCCCGAAAGCAGCGAAGCGAACGCCGCGACGACGATCCACTCGAGAATGGATCGCGGCGTGCCGGTCGCGTGCAGGGCCGGAATCGCCGCGATGGTCATCGCGGTGAACCCCGCGTGCCATCGCCAGCCGACCCACGCGACGACCGCGAGCGTCGCGGACGAGGCGGGTGCGATCATCGCGACGAGGACCGCGAGCAGGATCGCGACGACCTGGAACCAGCGGTTGGTCGCGGCTTCCGGTCGCCGGCCCCGGAGCGGGCCGGGGGAGAGCAGTCGATCGAATCGTCGAAGGAACGCGGTTCGGAAGGGTCGACGATCCGGACCGCCGCGGTGGATGCGCGGGAGCAGCGCCTCCCCGAGCAGCAGCAGGTAGATCCCGATTCCCTCCGACCAGTCACGACGGAACCGGTAGTGGCTCACCCGGGTGTCACGAGGATGGTAGATCGCGGGGACGTCGATCGAACGGATCGGCCATCCCGCCCACGCGGCGCGGGTGATCATCTCCTCCTCCCAGGCGTAGCGCCCCGAGATTCCCCGGATCGAGGCGGGGAGCGCCAGGGGCCAGCATCGAAAACCGCACGGCGAATCACCGATCGCCAGTCCGGAGTGGGCGCGGATCGCGACGTTGCTCAAGGTGCGTCCGATCAGGTTGCGTCGCGGTTGATCGGGGTGGAGAGGGAAGCGGCATCCGAGCAGGTAGGCCTCCGGTGTTCGCCGCGTCGCCTCGGTGAAGGCCGGGATGAGATCCGTGTCGTGTTGCGCGTCCGAGTCGCAGGTGATCGCGTGCGTGAATCCGCTTCGCCGCATGAGTTCGAAGCCGGCGCGAAGCGCCCCGGCCTTGCCGAGATTCCGTGGCACCCGAAACGACCGATCCACCACGCCCTCGAACGCGAGGGCGGCGATGATCGCATCGCAGCCGTCGGTGCTCGCGTCGTCGATCACCACCAACGGAAGACCGTGGCTCGCGGCGGCGCGGAGCACCGACTCGAGGGTGTCTCGGTTGTCGTAGGTGGGAACCAGGACCGCGATCCGTGGCACGCCCGCTTCATCGTTCGGGGGACTGGTCGTCGTGGCGCGATCCGGCATGATCGAGAATCCCGTCGGCGAGGTCCGGAAGCGGGTCGGGGCCCGGAGAAACCCGTGATCTTACGTCTTCCGGCCGGCCGGGCGGGTGTTTCGGTTATGGATCCCATCCCGGTAGGATGGACGCATGACGACATTCATCGGAATCGTGCTCGCGTCGATCCTGTCCACGGCCGGAACCGGTCTCGACGACCCACTGAAGACCCTGCCGTCCGAGGATGCGGCGCGCATCCGGAAGCATCTTCCGGACGTCGTGCTCGGGCCCGGCAAGGCCATGCCGATCGAGAACGCGGAGGAGTGGATGCCGCTTGAATCGACGGTGTACGTGTACGAAAAGCCGCGGGACGAGTCGAAGACGCTCAAGCACGTCTTGACGCGGCTCGAGCGGGCGCCGGGAGCGAAGGACGGGGAGTCGAGCAAGGGATGGGCGATGGAACTGCCGACCGGGACCACGCGGTATCTCAATGCGACGAAGGACCGGGGGATCGTGGCCGCCACCGATGTCTCGAAGCCCAATTCGTTCATCATCCGACTCGATCCGCCCGAACCCATCGTGCAGGTCTCGGGCAAGTCCGGCGGCGAAGTGAGCGAGCGCGTCAAGATCCGGATCTGCGACATCAGCTCCCCCGACGAAACCAGCTACTCGGGCACGGTGAAGTGCACCTGGAAGGATCTCGGGGCGTGGAAGGTGCGGGTGCCGAAGGGGACCTACGAGACGCGGCTCATCCGGATCAAGTACGACGGAAGCATCGGGCCGGCGTCGGTGTCGGCCTGGAAGTACGTCTTCCTCGCGAAGGGAGTCGGCGCCGTCGCCTTCACCGACAGTCGGGACATCTCCGCCTTCATCTTCTACAACAACGACACCGATCAAGCCGGGGTGATGAAGTCGGCGACGCAGGCAGCCGGCGGCTGATCGGGCTCGCGGGGTCGCAACGGGGTGAACGTCGCCCCGGACGTCTTCGACCGGGCCGAGCGATGATCTTCCATGGCGACCTTCGACCTTCAGTCGATTCTCGATGCGTACGGGCCCGATGCGGGTCGTGAATATGCTGCGCACCTGAATCCCCGATTCCACGATCTGCTGCGACTGGTCGGGTTCGATCGGCGTTTCGTCCGCGGAGAGGGCCCGTATCTCTGGGACGAGCAGGGCGAGCGGTATCTCGACGCGATCGGAGGATTCGCCTGCCTGTCGCTCGGCCGCGACCACCCCGTGCTCCGGGATGCGTTGGAGCAGGCGCTCCGGATCGCCCCGCCCACGCTCATCCAGTTCGAAACGCCCCCGCTCGCGGTGGCGCTCGCCGATGCCCTGAAGCGTTTCCTCGATCGTCCGCACGACCGCGTCTTCTTCGTGAACAGCGGGGCCGAGAGCGTCGAGGCGGCCATGAAGATCGCCCGGGCCGCGACCGGTCGACCCGGCTTCGCCCACTGGTCGAACGCGTTCCACGGTCTCACCCTCGGCGCATTGTCGCTGAACGGGGCCGAGTGGCTTCGACGAGGCTTCGAGCCGCTGGTGCCCGGTTGTCGCGAGGTCCCCTTCGGCGACACGACGGCCCTTCGTGCGGCACTCGCCGACGAGTCCGTCGCGGCGTTCTTCTTCGAGCCGATCCAGGGCAAGGGCGTGATCGCGCATCCGCCCGGAGTCCTTCGGGAGGTCGCCGAGATCTGCCGGGAGACGGGAACGTTGCTGGTCGCCGACGAGGTTCAGACGGGCCTCGGCCGCGCGGGTGCGACCCTCGCATCCCGGACCGACGGCGTCGAGCCCGACCTGGTCTGCGTGTCGAAGGGGCTCTCCGCCGGTGCGATCCCCCTCGGCGCGGTCCTCGGCCCGGCCGCGATCTTCGATCGGGTGTTCGATTCGGTGGAACGTTCGGTGGTCCACAGTTCGACCTTCCGTGAAAACCCCCTGGCGATGACCAACGGTCTGGCGGTGCTCCACGTGTTGCGCGAGGAGCGGATCGTCGAGCGTTCCGCGCGGATGGGCGCAGCCCTGGTCGCCGGACTCCGCGGCCTCGCGCCGACGGTGCCGGGGATCCGTGCCGTTCGCGGCCGTGGTCTCATGATCGGCGTCGAACTCGATCCGCCCGCGTTGGCGATCGACATGCCGGGGCTCGCGAATCGGACCTCGACCCTGGTCGCCCAGGCCCTCGTGATGCGACTCCTGCAGCGGCATCGACTGCTCACCCAGTCGACGAGCAAGGGAAGCGGCGTGATCAAGCTCGTTCCACCGCTGGTGATCTCGGAGGAGGACGTCGACTGGATCGTCGAGGCGTTCCGCGAGTCGCTGGTGGAGCTGGCACGGGGGCGAGGCGCGGCGGTTCGAGGACTGATCAAGATGATGCGGAAGGCCCCGGACGTCGTTCTGCGCGAGTCGTTCGCCTGATCGACGCCGCGGATGTTCCACGCGGCGTCGTATGCTGGCCGGGACGCTTTCGTCGAACCCCGCTTCTCGGGCCCCGGAGATCCAGCATGGTCGTCGAAGATCCGCTGCACCCCGATCGAATCGCCCACGCCGTGCGGCTGGCGCATCTCGCGTTCCGTGGACTCTCCCCGCAGGACGCGTACGACCTCGCGTTCTACGGGCATTTCCTGACGACCGATGCGGTCGGACGGGTCCCCACCTTCATGGGAACCAACCAACGGGACACCATCCGGCCGGCGCTGCGTCATTGGTTTCGGAACCTGCCGATGGACGGGATGGTGGCCGACATCGCCGCCGGCGACGGATCGACGGTGCTGCCCGCGATCGACGACGACGTTCGAGCCCGGTTCACGCTGGTCGAGCCTTCCGGCGAGGCGATCGCCGACTACGTGCTCGCGATCGACGACGCGCCGAATCTCGAACTGGCGGAGATCCCGCTTGCCATCGACGCCGATGCGCTGGACGGGAATCCCGTCTGGGAGGATGCGGCCGAAGCGGGCTTCGATCTCGCGCTCTGCGTGCACGGAATCTACTTCCTCGACCTTCCCCGTCTCCTGAAGTCGCTCTATCGAAGACTCCGGCCCGACGGGGTGGTGCTCATCGTCTACGCCGACGAATTGTATGGTCTCACCGGTGCCGCGATCGAGCATCATCTTCGCCGGACGGGGCGCGACGACGAGGCGGAGGCGTTCCTCGACGGACTTCGCGCCCGCGATCGGATGCTTTCCGCCGAGACGGGGCCGGGAACCCTCACCGATCTCCTCGAGTCGGCCGGGATGCCGACGCCCGAGGTCACCCTCCAGTCGATCGACAGTGCGGCGTTCGCTTTGTTT
>JAACEA010000152.1 GCA_009936695.1 Planctomycetia bacterium | reverse complement strand
GGTCCAGCGTGTAGGTCTTGAAGCCCTTGCGTCGGTGAACCGCTCGGCGACCCAGCCCCACAGGCGCGCTCCGCTGACTTCCCGCCGGGTGCAGGCGCAACCCGTGATCGGACGCTTCGGATGCTCGATCTTCGGGGTGTCGACCTCCGCCTCGATCCCCAGAAAGGTCCGCACCATCTCGACTTCGCCGAACGGCACGCCGGTCTGGGCCATGCCCCATGGCCCGGGGTTCATACCGAGCAGCAATGCCCTGATCCCGCGCCGGGCGTATCTTCGGACGTACGCCCGGTGCGGTGCCCACGCGTACTCGAGCGGGTTGTAGACCACGTCGACCGGATCACCGAAGGCAAGCTCGCCGACCTCCTCGGCGAGTCGGGCCGAAATCGCCTCCGCGGAGTCCGCGACGCTGGGCCTGGAACGGGTCTTCTTGGAGACACGGGGCATCCGGTCATGGTCGACGACCCGGCCCCTCCACGCAAGCAACGATCAATACGGGCATCGTGCGAGCAGCAACCGGGGATCCTCGATGACCCGATGCAGGTATCGACCGAGCGAGTCGGGACGCACCACCGTCGAAACCCGTTTCGACCAGGCTTCACCGGCCGTTCCCGGGATTCCATCGACCTCGAGCAGCCGTGCCGATCGGTGGGCCAGCACCCGCTGGATACTCCCCGCCCCCCGGTCGGGCGAGGTATCCGAGGATCCCGAATGGGCGTCGATCGCGGCGATCAGGATCTGGTGGATCGACGCCCGATCGAGGATCGCGTCGCCGTCGAGCCGAAGCATCCAGCCTGCGATCGCCGGAAGCGGATGCGGAGGTTCCTCGTCGCGGGCCGCGGATGCGAGTTCGAAGAGCCGATCACCGGCTGCCCGCAGCATGTCCGAACCCGCATCGCCCCTGAGCCATCGCCATTGCACCCATGCGAGCAGGTCGTACGAACCCAGATCCGCGATGCCTCCGGATTCCCGCTCCATCCACGGCGTTCGGGCCGAGAACAGGCCTTCGAGTCGCCCCTGATCGGGACGCCACGACAGCCGATCGAACGCTCGAGGATCCTGCAGGGACGCGAACGTGACGAGGTGCTCGATCCAGAAATTCTCCTGTCGACGGAGATTGGTGTTTCCAAGGCGAAGGCGTCGGCCTGCATACGTCTCGAGCAACGATGTCCAACGGGATTCGTGGGCGAGGCAGTCGCCGAGCGCGGCCTCGCACGAGACCACGTCGAGCTCCAACCGACCGAGGTACAGGCGCTGTCGGGCCCGCGTGTTGGCGAGAAAGATGCGTTGCATCGACTGATTGGTCGTGCACCATCGGTCATCGAGGTCGGCGAGTCGACGCCCGAGCACCGCGTGCGGCCCCGTCTCGTCACCGTCGTCCGTCAACACACCCTGGTCGATCGCGATCACGGCACGATGCGCCGCCTGTTCGTAGAGGAGATGGTCGCCGAGAACGCCATCGGGCAGATCATCGAGGCCCCGATAGCGATTCGCGATCTCGAACCAGACCGACGCCTCTTCGGAACGCCCGGCATGCAGGTTCTTGCGACTCCGGATGTCAGCGGCCATCAGGGCCAGGATCGAGTCCACACGCCCATCTTCACCCGGCGGGTCGAGCACTTCGTGGTCGCCCCCGCCGGCGTCGATTCCACCGCACCGGCGTTCGACCTCGGCGTCGAAGCGAACTGGCAGAAAGGGCGCGGTCGCATCGTGGACCGCCTCCAGCGTGGTCGCCAGATTCCGGGCCACGTGTCGATCGTAGAGCCCGAGCGCCTGCCGCAGGACCTCCACTCTCGGCGCCGCGGCGATCTCCTCGACCACGCGAATCGGAAGGGCCGCGGGATCGGCCGGCAACGCCTGCAGCTCGATTCCCCGCCAGGTCGGACACGCCCCGGCGGCGGACGCCGGAAGGACCTCGGGAATGCTATCGAACGCCTGCCCCTCGACGATCATGATCCGTCGGAGACCCCACCGTTCGGCGGCCGCGAGCTTGGCGGCCAGGGTCTCCGCCGGGACCGGCTTGAAGCTTCCGGAATCGACGTCGTAGCCGCCGGTCGCGGCCGTCGAGGCACGACATCGACATCCGAAGAGCGCAAGCACGCACGCGATTCCGGCGGCGAGCGCGTGACTGTCGCCGACACCCTCGCGCGGAATCGCGATCTCGAACTCGGGCGGCGCCGCCTCTGGAGCCAGCACGCGGTGCACCTCCATCAGCCGATCGACCACTCGCTGGACCACCTCTTCACCGGCGTGGAGCGGCGCCCCGGACATTCGGACCTTCGCGTGTCCGGAGAAACGGGAAGCCCCCCGTGCCGCGACATGACCGATGCGGCCCGGCGGGTCCGTGCGGGTCGCCGCGAGGAGAAACACCGTCGCGTCCGCAAGGGAAACGGCGCCGATCTCCGGGTGCAGTTCCGGCGCGAACACCGGCGTGGATCCGATCCGCTCGGCGAAGGCCCGATCGAGCGCGATCCAGCCCCGTGCCTCCGGACGATCGTGATGGCGGTCTCGAAACACCGCGGGCGACGCACATTCATACACCTGCTGCCAGCTGATTCCACGGGCCGCATCCGGTGAATCCACCACCGTCGTCGTCTGATCGGCGTGCGTCACGGAACCGTGGTCGTTCATCTCGGATCATCTTCCCGGTCGCGGACCTTGGACCACCGCGATTCCGCGGCGAAGGCGAGGAGCGCACAGCGTATCGCAACCGGCCAGACTGACGGAACGATCGCTCAGACGAGAAAACGCCCCCCATCGTCGGTCCGCACCGCGATGTCGCCGTTGAGAATTCTCAAGATGGCTTCAAGCGGCATCTGATTGATCGCCGCGGTCCACAATCCGGGCTGATCGGCGACTTCCTTCATCGGGAGGGTTCCAAGTCGGACGTGCCGAATCGCCTTCACCGCGCTGCCTTCGATACGCACGAATACGCCCCACCATTCATCGAGCACCGCCCGGACCTCGAGATCGAGCCCGCTCGGTGTCACGCCCCGCCCGTGTCGAGCATTGAATCGATCGAGCATCCGGGGCGATGGCCTGCCGCCATCGAAGTGGGCGAGTTCCGGGGCCGAATCGAAGACCGGCGACAACCGAATCGCCGGCATCTCCATCCGCGCCGCCAGAAGAAGATCCAGCTCATGAAGCGGGGTTGCCACGATCGCCAGGCGTGCGGCTGCGGGAACGGGCCACGCGATTCGCCGGTGCTCGACGATCTCGAACGCGAGATCGTCCAGAGGAATCTCTTCGGCGGCGCTCACCCAGAGCCGCAGCCAAGGCATCGAATCCTGCAGGAGGCCGGTGAGTTCGCCCTCGACCGCCAGCAGGCATGAAGCGTCCTCCGCATCGCAGATCCCCTCCCCGAGCGGGATACCCGAGGACTCGTCCAGCACCGCGACGCCCGCCGCTGCGGCTTCGGCGACGACATCGGCCACGTGAACGCCGAGTCGGAAGATAAATTGGTCTTTTAAGATCAAGCATATTGATTAAGCTTTT
>JAACEA010000151.1 GCA_009936695.1 Planctomycetia bacterium | reverse complement strand
CCGCCACCGCCACCAGCGAAGTTCGACGTTTCGGGCTGGGCGGCGAAGCAACCGATGCTCCACGGAAATCCGTCATCGGGAAGATTGCGTTCGAGGGCGAGCTCGTACGAGATCGCGTGGTAGTGATACCCACGTTCCGCGTCGTAGTGCCCGTTGCAGGAATCAAGCGTTCGCTTGCCGTCCATCTCCGCCGCGAGGATTCCGTCCTCTTCCCAGGGACCGTAGACCGGAATGCCGTCGAAGGCGTATCCGATCAGGGTGGAGTGACCGCCGGAGTACGGCTCGATGCAAGGCGAATACTGGTGATAGTGGTATCGGGCGTCGGGCGATGGATGCGCATTGCAGGCATCCATGCAGATCGTGTCCGGCGCGGTGACGCCACCACCGTCGTAGGGGTTGTAGAAGGCGACTCCGTTGACCATGATCCCGATGGGACCCATCTGCACCAGCGCGTCGACCGACGGATTGCTGGTCATCTCGGGATCGAGCGGAATCCGCCAACTGTCGTTCTGGGCTCCGACCGGATTGGGGTTGCCACATTCGCCGGGGAAGTTCCCGTACTCGTGATCGGGGATCCCGTTGCCGGTCACGACCAGAAACTCACCGTCGAGCTGAATGTCGACGTTGCCATGAAAGTTGTGGCACTGGATGCTCCACTGGCTGATCAGGTAGCCGATTTCGAACCCATTGGTCAGGCCGTCGCCGTTGAAGTCGACGGCGCCGGTCCCCCACGCCGCGATCAGTCCGCCGAGATCGGCGGCATCGACCTGCAGGTCACGATTCAGATCGGCCTTGCAGAAGATTCCGCCGGGCTGGGTATCCACCTGGGCGGCCGCCACGCCGGAGATTCCGAGCGTCGCGAGGGCGAGGCCCGTCAGAAGGCGATGGGCATGGGATCGAGTATTCATCGTGCGGACTCCGGAGGTCGAGGTGATGGATCGTGGCGGCGAGCCGCCGGTACACATTGAATCGTGCCCGGGCTCGGGGACACGAAGAAACGACGAGTTCGTCAAATTGGACGGCGTCTGCGAGCACTCGACTCGAAAGCCACGTCCGATCATCCATCGCCGACGGCCGTGGGGACGAAATCATCCGGCGTGAACACCGAGGCCGGCACCCGCTCGAAGATGATCCGCGCGGGCGGCCTGGCGGGTCCCTGTGATCCGGCCCGGATCACCTCCTCGACCAGCGAATCCCGTCCGGGACCGGACCTCCCCGGCGGCGGACGACGTCGCCGTTCGTCCGGACCGCCCGAGGACCCCGCCGGCGGGGGTCGCCGATCGAACTGCGCGGGCGAACGGTCGTCATCGGGTCGCCTGCGATCGAGACGACCTTCAGACCTCGAAGGCCGTCGGCCTCGTTCAACCGAATCGGATTCCTGATCCCATTCCAGTACCAGGCGACGAACCTCGTCCGTATCCGGATCGATCTCGATTCGAATCCGGTTCGGCGACTTCGAGCCGTCATCCGCCTCGCTCCGGACGGCGATGAGCGTGACGACCGCTTCGGCGGGATCGACCTCGGTGGTCAGCTCGTAGCCCTCGGCCACGCGATCCAGAAGACCGGGGATCGCATCGACCAGAAGATCGAGCCCGTCACCCATGATGCGGGAACTCCACTCGGTCCGCGCGAAGCGACTGACGATCCCGCTGTGGCTCCGTCCCCAGCCTCCCCGCGCGTCGACGCCCCACGCGTGGCTTCGGCCGACGGGCCGGTCGACTTCGAATCGGAGAAGTGGATATCCGCCGGGCCGGGCGAGAAGGTCGATCGATCCCTCGAGGTCCGGGTGCGGCCGACCCTCGTGGGCCTCGAGCCGAACGTCGAATCGCAGCGCCGTCACCGCGGACTCGGCCGCCAGCACCCGGGCGATGATCCGGTCGGCCCGCACCTCGCGGGTCTGGAGGAACACCGCCAGCATCATCACCGCCGCAATCGATCCCAGGCCGCTGGCGACGGCCCACCATCGCCGACTGGAAACGACCGCGACCGGATCGACCTCGCGAATCGTCGCCATGCCCCGTCGGATCCGGGCTTCGGCGGCCGCGGCCTCCTCGGACTTCGAGGCCTCCAGCAACGCTTCGACGAATCGATCGTCCGCCTGTTCGGCCGCGTCGCCTCGACGCGGGGTCGCATCATCGGTCATGCCAGCAGTCCTTTCATCCTGAGGCACTCGGCGATCATTCCCCGAGCCCGCTGGAGTCGCTTCTTCACCGCCTCGGGGCCGGCATCCGTCGCCTCCGCCACCTCCGAGATCGAACGCCTTCCCCGGTAGAGCACCTCGATCACCTCGCGATAGCGATCTGGAAGGCGACCCACGCATTCATTCAACATCTCGACCACGCTGGATGCCTCGGACATCGAGACCCGTTCGTGCCGCGCCGCATGCGATTCGATCATGTCGACGACCGCGGTGTCGACCGCGAACTCCTTGCGGGTCTTGCGCATCATGGCCAGTGCCGTCCGGTGTGCGATGCCCCGAAGCCACGGACCGAAGGGACGATCCCGGTCGAAGTCCTCGAAACGTCGCCAGGCGACCATGAAGGTCTCCTGGAACACGTCCTCCGCGAGTGCGTTGTTTCGAACCATGGCACGAATGAAGGCCATGAGATGCCCGGCATTCTGGCGCATCAGGACCTCGAAGACCTCCTCGGCGCTCGGCGAGCCCCCGGGATCCGCCTGATTGGATTCGACGTCGAGTCCTGCCATGCACCAATCTTGATCGATGACGCGGCATGGGGACGGTCGATCCCGGATTCGGTCGGTATTTTCGAGGGGGAGGCCCGGAGGGCGTCCGGGACGCTTCGGTATGGTGTCGGGTCACCCTGGAATCCGCGCCCATGTCCGAACTTCCGATCGATGCCGACATCGAACGCCTTCTCACCATCGTGAACGACGTTTCACAGCCCCGCATCGTCTCGATGACCCCGGAGGAAGCGCGAGCGTGGTCGACATCCACGTTGGCCCCGCCGGATCCGCCGATCGAGGTCGCCTCGGTCGCCGATCGCACCATCCCGGGCCCGGCGGGGTCCCTCGCGGTGCGGGTGTACCACCCCGTCCCCGATGAGCCCCGACCACTCCTCATCTTCTTTCACGGAGGCGGCTGGGTGCTCGGTGACCTCGACGCCGCGGATCCGACGGCCCGCCGCCTCGCGGTCGAGCTCGATGCCGTGGTGGCGTCGGTGGACTACCGACTGGCCCCGGAGCATCCGTATCCCGCGGGCCCGGAAGACGCGATCGCCGCCACCCGGTGGCTCGCCGAGCACGCCGCGGAAGTCGGTGCCGATCCCGAGCGGGTCGGGGTCGGCGGCGACAGCGCGGGGGGACATCTCGCGGCGGTCGCCGCGATCGCGATGCGGAACGAGGGAGGACCGAGGCTCAACTGCCAGTACCTCATCTATCCGGTCACCGATTCCGACTTCACACGCGAAAGCATGGTGGACAACGCACGCGGTCGCCTTCTCGAGACCGAGGCCATGGCGTGGTTCTGGGATCACTTCTGCCCGGACCTCGACCGCCGCGCCGAATGGCTGGCAAGTCCGATTCGCATCGACGACATGAGCGGCCTGCCCCCCGCGATCGTCGCGCTCGCGGCACACGATCCGCTCTACAGCGAAGGCCTGGCGTACGCCCGTCGACTCGAGGATGCCGGTGTCCCGACGACCGTGAAGGTCGCCACCGATCTCATCCACGGCTACTTCAGTCTCGAGGTCGTGGGCACCCGGTGCCTCGAGGAGATCCAGATCATGAATCGACTCGCTCGGCCGCTCCTGCACGCCTCCGAGACCGGCGTGATCGTGTGACGTGATGCGTCCCGTGGTGACGTCACGCCAGATGAAAGACCTGATCCAGCGGCCGCATCGCCTCGTCCGGATTGACGCCCTCGAGGGACTCGAAGTAGTCCTTCATCGCGGCCTGCCAACGTGCGTTGACCGGCTCCTCGGACATTCCCGCCAACGCCGCGTCCCAGTCCGGCGTCTCGACGTACCCCACCAGCAGGCCGTCGTCTCGGAGAAAGAGCGAGTAGTTCGTCCACCCGTGACGGGAGAGCGCTTCGAGCATCTCCGGCCACACCGTCTCGTGGACACGCCGGTACGCCTCGAGGCGATCCGATCGGACCTTCAGCAGAAAGCACACTCGACGCATCTGGTTCTCCGTGGGCGACTCAGCGGACGAAGGCGTCCGGAAGACCACCGTCGACGGCGAGCACCTGCCCCGTGGTCCGGGAGGCCTCGGGGCCGAGCAGGAATCGAATCGCGGCCACCTGGTCGCGTGGCCGGATCGGAACGCCCAGCAGCGTCCGCGCCGCGTAGAACGCCGAGAGCCGGCCGACGAGATCCTCGTCCGACATGGATTCGTCGAAGTCGATGTCGTACTTCCGAAGGCTGGAGACGACCCGGTCCCTCGGGAACATCGTGCTGCCCTCGATCACCGTCGCCGGCGCCACCGCATTCACGCGGAGCCGCGGAGCGAGTCCGACCGCGAGCGACCGCACGAGATGGTTGGCCGCCGCCTTCGAGGCGTCGTAGGCGGACGACCCCTTCTTCGCGACGACGCCGTTCACGCTCGTGGTGACGACGATCGACCCGTCGAGCTCCGCATCCCCCACCATCGAACCGAGTTCCTCGGCGAGGATCGACGGCCCCAGCACGTTCACGGCGAAGGTCTTCGCGAAGACCTCGTCGTCGATCGAACCATCCGGGCCCGGCGTGGGGAACATGCCGGCGGTGACCACGAGATCGTCGATTCCGCCGTAGGCGAGGATCGCGTCTTCGAACGCCCGACGCACCATGCCGCGATCCGTCGCATCCGCGGTGACCGCCAGGGTCGGACCGCAGTCCGACACCCCCGAACCCGCGACGCCGATGCCCGATCCCCGCGTCGCTTCGATCGCGGTCGCGACCGACGCGGCGCCGGCGGCGTCACGGTCGAGACAGACCACCGAAGCGTCGTCTTCGACGATCGAGGTGGCGCACTCGCGCCCGATGCCGGAACCCGCTCCCGCGACCAGGACCACCCGACCGGCGAACGGACGCGGCGCGGGCATCCGCTGGAGCTTCGCCTCCTCCAGCCGCCAGTACTCGATGTCGAAGGCCTCCTGCGCGGGCAGCGCCCGGTAGCCACCGATCGACTCGGCGCCGCGCATCACCTCGATCGCACAACGATAGAACTCCGCGGTGGTCCGACTCTCCGACTTGCTCGCACCGAACGCGATCATCGCGACGCCGGGAATGAGGATCACGGTGGGTTCGGGAGGTCGCATGCCGGGACTGTCCGGATGCCGACAGGACTCGTAGTACGCCTCGTAGTCCCGGACGTACGCCTGCAGGCCCGCGTCCAACCGCTCGCGGAGCGTCGTGGTCGTCTCTCGGTGCGGGTCCCAGTCGACGTGGAGCGGCCTGATCTTCGTGCGAAGGAAGTGATCCGGACAACTCGTCCCCAGCGCGGCGAGTCGCCCCGCGTCCCGACTCGACACGAAGGCGATGGTCGCCTCGTCCCACTGCACGGTCGCGATCATCCGGCGCCGCTTCGACACCCGGCCGCGGAGCCACGGGAGTGTCTCGACCAGCACCCGTCGCCGGGCGTCCTCGTCGAGGGGAGCCACCGCCGCGCCGCCGAAGGTCGACGCCCCTCGATCATGGTCCGCGAGATATCGCGCGGCCCGGTCGATGTACTCCAGACTCCGGTCGTAGCAGGCCCGATCGTCGTCATGCCAGTTGATGAGCCCGTGCTGGCCCATGATCGCACCGCCCGCGTCGGGGTGCTCGTGACAAAGCCGCTCCAGCGCGAGGCCGAGCTCGAACCCCGGACGCATCCAGGGAAGCCACGGCACCTCGTCACCGTAGATCTCGCGCGCGACGGTCTCCCCCTGCACGCTGGCGGCGATCGCGATGACCGCATTGGGATGCGTGTGATCGACATGGGCGGCCGGCACGAACGCATGAAGGGGCGTGTCGATCGAGGATGCGCGAGGATTCAGGGCGAAGACGCAGTCTCGATAGCGGTCGACCATCTCGTCCTCGGCCTCGGACTTGATCCCGGTGACCGCCCGCGACGCATAGACCGCCTTCAACGCCTCGAGCCGCTCGAGGTCGAGGGAGGCGAAGTTCCCGCGACCCGCCGTTCGGAGATCGCCGCCGGAACCCTTGACCCAGAGCACGCGAACCGGCTTTCCCGTGACCGGATCCCGGTCCTCGACCTTGCTGGAGGTGTTCCCGCCACCCGTGTTGGTGACCCGTTGATCCTCCCCGAGGCGGTTGGACCGATAGACGAGGCGATCGACCGGATCGAGATCGCGGACCGCCTGGTCACACCACAGATGCTTCACGAAGGGACTGGTCTCGGATCGGGTCATCGGGGTTCCTTCGGGGTTGCGGCGCGGAGACGAGGAACGAGATGCTACGTCCTCGGGTCGAGGGCGGCGAGCCGGACGCCGGCCGCGGCGGCGAGGCGTCGAACCTCGGGAAGATCATCCGGATCCGCGACCGGTCTCGCGACGGGAAGCAGACCCGCGAGGTCGGATCTGCTTCGAAGCCCCTGCGACGAGGCGATCTGAACCACCGCGTTTCCGAGCGAGGTGGACTCCGTCGAACCGACGACCACGGGAAGTCCGCTGCACGCCGAGACGAGTCGGTTGAGAAGACCGTTCGCAGCGCCACCACCCACCACCACGACCCGATCGAGACGACGACCCGCCACCTCCGCGAGCGAACGGATGACCTCCGCGGTCCGGAGGGCGACCGAATCGAGAATCGCCCTCACCATGGCACCGTCGTCCTCCGGCACCGGATCACCGCTCGCCGCGATCGCGGCCGCGATCCGGCCGGGCATCCCACCCGGCGCCGCGAGTCCGGGATCGTCGGGATCGAAGAGCGATCGGAACGGCTCGGCGGCCTCGGCCATCGACGCGAGCGT
>JAACEA010000150.1 GCA_009936695.1 Planctomycetia bacterium | reverse complement strand
TGGTCAGGGCTTGGTCAGTGTGGTCAGGGCTTGGTCAGTGTGGTCAGGGCTCGGTCAAGGCTTGGTTAGGGCTCGGTCAAGGCTTGGTCCGGGCTTGGTCAAGGTTTGGCCACCGTTGAGGGATGCCTCCGTCTCCCTAACGCACCGAAGTTTCGATTGACCTGCGACAGCACGTCCCTGATCGCATTGTTCCTGACCTGCATCACCAGCTCCTCCACCTCCTCCTCTTAACTGGAATGGGTTTATGATCCCCTGCGCCCTTGAGTCGCCTGAAGATCCGAACCGCCACCCACCACTCGACCCGGTGCTCGTGACCAGCCGAGACGGCGTTCAGATCAATGGATCGTGGCTCGGGAGGTTATGGGCCGGGGCGACGTTCAACTGAACCAGCTTCTCGCCCTGGATCCGCTTGGCTTCGTCGGGGTCGACGAAGTCGGAATGGCAACTCGCCTTCCCCTCCTCGTTCGGCAGTTCCTTCCTGGCCTTGCTCGCCAGCTTGTGGATCTCGTCGGGGCTCAGGACGCCACGCTTCTCGAGGATCTCCTGCTGCTCCGGCGTGAGCGCGTCGGACCGGACCGCCTTGCCGCGATCGAATCCTTCCGCCTTCCCACTGGCGAACTCCTGGATCTCCTTGGAGATCCGGACGCTGCACCAGTCGTGACCGCACATCGCGCAGAAGTCGGTGTCGACGTCGAGATCCTCGTCGTGATACGCCCGCGCCGTGTCGGGATCGAAGGAGAGGTCGAAGTGCTTCTGCCAGTTCAAGGCCGCACGGGCCTTGGTGAGTTCGTCGTCGTTGTCCCGGGTTCCCGGGATGCCGAGGGCGATGTCCGCCGAATGCGCCGCGATCTTGTACGCGACGCACCCCTGCTTGACGTCGTCCCGCTTGGGCAGTCCGAGATGCTCCTTCGGGGTGACGTAACAGAGCATCGACGCCCCGTGGTACGCCGCCGCCGTCGCGCCGATGCACGAGGTGATGTGGTCGTACCCCGGGAACATGTCCGTGACCAGCGGCCCGAGCACGTAGAACGGGGCGCCGTGGCAGAGACGCCGCTGCAGCTTCATGTTGAACTCGATCTGATCGAACGGAACGTGGCCGGGCCCTTCGATCATGACCTGCACGCCGCAACGCCAGGCGCGTTCGGTGAGTTCGCCCAGGGCCTCCAGTTCGCCGAGCTGGGCCGCATCGGTCGCATCCGCGAGGCCGCCGGGTCGAAGGCCGTCGCCGATCGAGAACGTCACGTCGTGCCGCCGCATGATCTCGCAGATCCGTTCCCAGGCGGTGTACATGGGATTCTCGGCGTCATGCGTGAGCATCCACTTCGCGAGCAGGGATCCCCCGCGGCTCACGATTCCGATGAGCCGGTCGCGAACCAGTGGGATGTGCGCCTTCCGGACGCCGGCGTGGATCGTGAAGTAGTCGACACCCTGCGCCGCCTGGTGCTCGAGCGTCTCCATGATCATCGCTTCATCGAGGTCCTCGATCTTCCGGCCGATGATCATCGAGTAGATGGGCACGGTGCCGATCGGAACCGTCGAGTTGCGGATGATCGCCTCGCGGGTCGCGTCCAGATCACCGCCGGTCGAGAGATCCATCACGGTGTCGGCGGACCATCGTTCCGCCCACTTGAGCTTCTCGACCTCTTCGTCGGTGGAGCTGCTGACCGGGGACGCCCCCATGTTCGCGTTGATCTTGGTCTTGGACGCGCGGCCGATCGCCATCGGGTCGAGCTCGAACTCGAGATGGTTCCGGTTCGCGGGAATCACCATTCGGCCGGATGCGACCTCGTCCCGGACCTGGAAGGCCGTGAGATGGGACTCGCGTTCGGCGACCCGCGTCATCTCCGGCGTGACCACGCCGAGCCGGGCCTGCTCGAGCTGGGTGATCGCCTCGAAGCCGGCGGGTGGAACCGCTCGGATCCAGTCGCCGATCGTCGAATGGTTGTGTCCACCACATCCGGACTCCGGACCGTCCGTCGCTTCGATCGTCCAGCCATCAGGCAGGAAGTCCCAGGCCGTCGACGTGCTGGGTTCGGGCATTCCGGGCGTATCGGGGGAACTGAAGGTGAGCGGCCCGCCGATGTCGGCGCGATGGGCGAACGACCCCGGGGTCGTGCCTTCGCCGGTGGATGACGGATCCTCGGCGCCGTGAATCGGGAATCGCCAACGCGGGTTTTCGGTGGGTGGGGTGATCATCTCGGACTCCGTTCGGGCCGGTGGGGCCGAAGGGACTGGTCCGTCGCGGAGGAGCCGCGCGTCGATGACGCCACGGGCCACGTTCCCTCCGCCGGTACCAGCCGGATCAGGTTCAACGGGTGCATCTCAGTACGCGGTCGATGGGACCGCGACGCCCCGAGTGGTTGCCGGATGGTAGCACGCCCACGCCGCCGTCTCCGCTTCCGACCGCCGGTCCACGGTCCGCCACCCCCTAGAATCCGGACATGCCCGACCGTGATCCAGCCACTCCCACCATCGAAGACATCCGGACCGCCGCCCGACGGATCGAGCCGCATGTCCACCGGACACCGGTCCTCACCTGCGACACCATCGACGCGTTCGCGGACGCTGAAGTCCACCTCAAGTGCGAGAACCTCCAGAAGGTCGGGGCGTTCGAGGCTCGCGGCGCGACCAACGCCGTGTTCTCGCTCGACGACGGTGGCGCGGCCTCGGGCGTGGTGACCCATTCCTCCGGCAACCACGCGCAGGCCCTGGCGTGGGCCGCGAAACGACGCGGCATCCCCGCCAACATCGTGATGCCGACCAATGCACCGTCCGTGAAGAAGAACGCGGTCCTCGACTACGGCGGGATCGTCCACGACTGCGAGCCCACCCTGGAACAGCGGCTCGCGACGTGCGAACGCGTCGCCGCGGAGACCGGCGGCACCATCATTCCGCCCTACGACGACGATCGAATCATCGCCGGGCAGGGCACCATCGCCCTCGAGCTGCTCGGGCAGGTGCCCGATCTCGACGCGATCGTGGCACCGGTCGGCGGGGGCGGGATGATCGCCGGC
>JAACEA010000149.1 GCA_009936695.1 Planctomycetia bacterium | reverse complement strand
CGGGAGACCGATCAGGGGCACGTCGAGCCGATGGCCCGCGCGATCATGACCACCGACTCCGGGCCCAAGGCGGCCGAGCGAACCGTCCCCGCCTCGAACGGCGGCGTCATCCGGATCGTCGGGGTGGCGAAGGGATCCGGGATGATCCATCCCGACATGGCGACGATGATCGGTCTCCTCACGACCGATGCGGAGATCGACGCTCCGACGCTCGCCGCGCTGCTCCGGGACTCGGCGGATCGTTCCTTCAACCGGGTCAGCGTGGACGGTGACACGTCCACCAACGATTCGGTGTTCGCCCTCGCGAGTGGTGCCGCGGGAGCGCCGGCGGATCCAACCGAGTTCGTGGAGGCGGTCCACGCCGTGTGCCTCGACCTGGCGGGCATGATCGTGGCCGATGGCGAGGGCGCGAACCGGGTGCTCGAAGTCGAGGTGACGTCCGCGGCGACACCGGCGGAAGCACGAGCGGTCGCGTTGACCGTGGGAAGCAGTCTGCTGGTCCGAACCGCGGTCGCCGGGGGTGATCCCAACTGGGGGCGGATCATCGCGGCGATCGGACGAACCACGGCGACGTTCGAACCGGAGCGGATTCGGGTGGAGGCGAACCTCGTTCCGCTCTTCGCCGATGGCGGCCCCGTGGAGGATCATGACGACGCGGCCGCTCGAGCCTTCGCCTCCGACCGGGTCCGGATCGTCATCGACCTGAATGCGGGGCACGCCCGAGAAACCCATCTGACCTGCGATCTCACGGCGGAGTACGTCCGAATCAACGCCGATTACACGACTTGAGATGGCCCTGCGGACGACGCGAAGCTCGATTGCCGGGATGGCGACCATTTTGTCGCCATTGAGGCCATGCTGCGGGTGTTTTCGCTGAGAATGAGTCTCAGGATCGTGCTACACTGCTGGCGAAGGACTCCCGTGACCACCGCAACCACCACTGCCACCGATCAAGTCCGGACACCGCTCACGCTGTGCCCTTCCGGCTGTCGCGTGACGATCCATACCGACGAACTCGATGCCGGGGATCGGTCGATGCTGGAGGCCATGGGGGTCGATCACGGCTGTGAAGTCGAGATCTGCAAGGTGGGCTCGCCCTGCATTCTTCGAACCGGATCCACCCGCCTTGGTGTCGGCCGGGAAGTGGCCGCCCGCATCAAGGCCACCCTGACCGTCTCCGCGTCGAGCCAGATGCTGTCCTGAAGCTTCCCTCGTCGAACGCCGACGTCGAGATTCCCCTCCAAAATCGATCCCATGTCCGAACCCGATCACGATCAGCACGCATCGGAGGGCACCCCGACCCCGCGACCTCGACAGGTCGCGCTGCTCGGCAATCCCAACACCGGCAAGACCACCCTCTTCAACCGGCTCTGCGGTCTTCGGGCCCAGACCGCGAACTATCCCGGTTCGACCGCGGAGATCCGGATCGGGCGCTGCGGTCGAAGCACGCCGCCGCTCGAGATCGTGGACCTGCCGGGCATCTACGGAATGGATCTCGACCTACCGGAAAGCCGGATGTGCCGGGACTGCCTGGATGGACGGCTCGACCAGACACCGGATGCGATCCTCGTCGTGATCGACGCGACCGCCCCCGCTCGAGGACTCGCCCTCGCGATCGCGGCGATCGGCCGAAGACTCCCCACCGTCATCGCCCTCAACTTCGCCGACGTCGCGGCTCGCCGCGGCATCTCGTTCGATGAAGCGAAGCTGGCGGAGAAGATGGGCGTGCCCGTCGTCGCGGTGAGCGGTCGGACGGGCCGTGGCATCGACGACCTCGTGAACACTCTCCGCGACGCGACGCCGGGACGGGCGGCGCTGCCGCGGCCGGATCTTTCCAATGCCGAGCGCAGGGCGTGGATCGACGAGGCGATCGCCGAGAGCATGGGTGGTCGGGATGCGGTCGGATCCTCGCGGGACACCATCTACGACCGCCTCGACAAGGCCTTCACGCACCCGATCATCGGGCTCGCCGTCTTCGTCGCGGTGATGGGTGGTCTCTTCTGGACCATCTTCTCGCTCGCGGGGATCCCGATGGATCTCATCGACGTCCTGTTCGAGAAGTTCGGTGGCCTCGCCGCCGCGGTCATCCCCGAAGGGGCGATTCGTGATCTGGCGGTCGACGGGATCATCGGCGGCATCGCCGGCACGGTGGTCTTCCTCCCGCAGATCCTGATCCTGTTCTTCCTGCTCGCACTCCTCGAGGACACCGGCTACCTGGCCCGGGCCGCCTTCGTGATGGATCGCGTGATGTGCCGGTTCGGACTTCCCGGCCAGGCGTTCGTGCCGATGCTGTCGAGCCACGCCTGCGCCCTCCCCGGAATCATGTCCGCACGACTGGTGCCCGACCGGGACGACCGACTCGCGACCATCCTCGTCGCGCCGTTCATGAGCTGCACGGCCCGACTCCCGGTCTACGTGCTGCTGATCGGCCTGCTCTTCGACGGTTCGCCATGGCTCGCGGGCTTCGCCTTCGCGGGCTGCTACCTCCTCGGTGCCGCGGCCGCCCTGCTTTCCGCGCTGCTCGCCCGTCGGACGATCCTCCCCGGACGCTCGCGACCGATGGTCCTCGAGCTCCCGGAGTACCGCCGCCCCAGCATCATCGCGGCCCTTCTGGTCAGCTGGGATCGCGGGCTGGTGTTCATCAAGAACGCGGGCACCGTGATCCTCGGCATCGTGATCGTGATGTGGTGGCTCAGCGCCTACCCCAAGGCGGACACCCCCGACGCCGCGATCGCGCTGCGAACCCAGGCCGTCGAGGTCGTCGACGTGGCGCCGGCGGACGCCGAGGAACTCGAGGCCCAGGCCGATCGAATCGAACTCGAAGCCCAGCAGGCGGGCTCGTTCGCCGGACGGATCGGTGACTTCGCGCAGCCGTTGTTCGCACCCCTCGGCGCGGATCGGACGCTCACCGTGGGAATCCTCACGAGTTTCCTCGCCCGCGAGGTGTTCGTCTCGAGCCTGGCCGTGCTGCAGGGTGGTGGCGACGACGTCGACGACGAGGAGAGCGTCCTCCAGCTGGTGCGGGACGCCCGCCGACCCGACGGAAGCGTGCTCTTCAACACCGCGACCGCCGCCTCGATGCTGGTCTTCTTCGTACTGGCGATGCAGTGCCTGCCGACGCTCGCGGTCACCCGACGGGAGACGGGCAGCTGGAAGTGGCCGGCCCTGCAGTTCGCCTGGATGACCGGGCTGGCGTGGATCGCCGCCGCGGCGGTCTTCGCGACGGTGAACGCGATGAGCGGAAGCGCCTGAACCGGAGCCCATCGATGCCGATCGACGACTGGCAATTCTGGATCGTGACCATCCTCGCCCTCACCGCGGTGGTGCTGGTGATCCGGCCGCTGATTCCCTACAAGTCGGCCGCTCCGCGGTGCGGATCCTGCCCGAGCGCCGATCCGGATGCCTCGCCCTCGCGAACCCGGGCGACACTCACGGTCGAAGGTCGACGTCCCGACTGACCCGCTGGCTTCAGAAGCGCTTGTGAGCCGGCCGGGACGTCGATGAGCCGACCCCCGAGATTGCCCGGGCGACGACCAGATCCTCGGCGGTCGTGACCTTGAGATTCCGCTCGCTCCCTTCGACGATCATCACCGGCTCGCCGAGACGCTCGACGAGCATCGCATCGTCGGTCGCCCCGTCGAGATCCGCCTGCGCGTACGCCCGTCGAATCAGATCGACCGTGAACACCTGCGGCGTCTGCATCCGCCACAGGTCGGTGCGATCCACGGTGCCGACGATCCTCCGCGCGGCGATCTGGTGACCGATGTCGGGTGAGTCGTCGCCCTCGCCGATTCCGAGAATCGAGTCGACGGTCGCGTCCCGCTCCGCACCTTCGACCACCTCGTGATCACCCCGCTTGAGCGTGTCCCGCACCGGCACGCCCGGAACCACCGCGTCGAAACAGGTCGCGGCTTCGAACACCCGAGCGATCAGCGCCTCGTCGACCAGCGGCCTCGCCGCGTCGTGGATCGCCACGTGGGTGCATCCCTCGGGGACGGATTCGAGCGCGTTGCGCACCGTCTCCCACCGCTCCAGACGTCCTCCCGCGACCACCGTGCCCCCGAGGAAACTCAGCTGCGGCCCGTACCGGTCCCGGAATGCATCGAGGTCCTCGGGCGGACCGGCGACGATGACGGCATCGACGTCGTCCCGCTTGGTGAAGGGCTCGATCGACCGCAGGAGGAGCGGCCGACCGCCGAAGTCCTGACCGAGCTTGTCCCCTTCGCCGAATCGACGGCTCGCGCCGGCCGCTGGAATGATGAGCGCGCATCGCATGGGTTCGACTCCTCGGTGATCGGGGGTCATCGTTCTTCGTTCGCGGGCGTTTCTTCCTCGGACCGGTCCGGCGCCTCGACGACCGCGGGAGGCGGCACCACCGCCCGTGGCCGGGCGGCGAACGCGGGCTCCGTGAACGCCAGCACGGTCACCGCGGTGCCGTACGCCGCGCTGCGGGAGAACACCCGGTCGTTCCAGGTGCCGTCTTCGTCGCGGACCGACATCAGCAGTCGGTGCAGTCGATCCCGCCAGGCGGCACGCTCCGCCTCCGGCAGTCGTTCGATCGCCTCCGCCGCGTATCCGTGGGCGTAGAAGAAGTAGTACGGCGCCACGCCGTAGGGCGCGACGTGGGTGCCCGTCTTCTCCTTGCGCTTCAGGAGTTCGTCCCAATGCGTGACGAAGGCCGCGAGGGCGTCGCGGATCGCGTCCGCGTTCTCGACGCCCGCATCATGCCGCACCGTCTCCACCGCGAGCATCCGCCCCATCGCGCCGGGAATCATCTCCGGCGACTCACGCGTCTTCCGCTGCGCCGAATAGGCGACGACGCCGTCCTCGCCGATGGTGAGGTCGATCGCCTTCATCGCCCGATCCCGCATGCCCGCCTTCACCGGAAAACCCTGGCGTTCCGCTTCGACCAGGACCTGGATGCCCGGCGGCGTCATGAAGGGACTGGTGCCGCTCGGTGCCGCCAGCGGACCGCGTCGCGCGTAGTTCCAGCCGCCAACCTTCGGGATCTCGATCGCCGCGAGTCCGTCGAGGTAGAAGCGGATCGCCTCGTCGTGCTCGGTGGCGGCTTCCTCGGGAATGAAACCGCGTTCCCGCATCGAGAGCAGGAAGTCGCCTCCGTAGATGTAGCCCCAGCCGCGAACGTCGTATCCGCCGCCATAGTCCGGGTTCATGTTCGGATGCCGCGTCGAGTCGACCACGAATCGACGAGCGCGTTCGAGCGCCTCGCGGCGATCCGCATCCTCGTCGCATCCGGGGACCCGCAGCAGCGCATCACCCACGATGGCGGTTCCCCCCACCCGATAGCCGATGGGAATCACGCTTCGCCGCCGCCCACGTCCCTCGATCAGCGACTCGGGATCGTCGTCGGTGGCGGCGACCCGGTAGACACCCTGATACGGCCACTCCGCTCGCGTCGGCCCCTCCTGTCGCTCCAGGAGAAAGGCGACGGAAGCAAGCACCGCGGCATCGACGTCCGAGGACTCGACCGCGGGCGCGTCGATTTCGGGGGGTGGCGAGGGCGCGGGCGCCTCGGCCACCGTCTTCGACGATGTCCGCGTGTCCGCGGGCGATTCGTCGGCCTGGCCGGAGGCGGCCGCGGCGACGCTGAACGTCAGGAGGACGATGGCGAGGGGATGGCTCATGCCTCGGACCCTACCGGATTTCGCACGCCTCGGACCGACGATCCCGCCGGCCCCGGCCGCGAAGCCTCGCGTCACCCCTCCGCCGCGTGGTCATCGCGCGTCGGCGCGAAGAGATGGACGTACATGTCCTCGGCGTATGAATGCGTCTCGGGACCATCGAAGCCGGGGATCCCGGGGAAGTCCTCGGGAACGTCGCTGGGCGTCCGCAAGACGAGGAACGACGCGTCCTTCATGTTGTTCCGGCAACGTGCGACGAGATCGAGCAGACGTTCCCGCGAGGTCTCATCGTCCCACAACGCGTAGGGCGGATCGAGGAAGACGAGGTCGCAGTCGCGTGGAGCCTGCGCCAGGGCCGCCGGCCCGAGCGCATCCGCCCGAACCACGGTCGCGCGATCCCGGCAGCCCAGCTCGGCGACGTTGAACTCGAGAATCGATGCGATTCGCCCGTTCAACTCCACCAGCACGACCTCCCGGGCGCCGCGGCTGACCGCCTCGAGCCCGATCGCCCCGACCCCCGCGAAGAGATCGAGCACGACCGCGTCGTCGCACCACCCGCGCAGGAGATTGAACACCGCCTCCTTCACCCGGGCGGTGATGGGTCGCGTGGTCGACGCATCGGGGGGACCTTCGAGGATGCGGGACCGGAATTCGCCACCGATGATCTTGATCATCCCAACAGTATCCCGGGAATCCGTCGCGACCACCAGTTCGGGCGATCCGAAGCGACTACGCTCTGCCGCCATGCCCGATCTCGATGCACGACTTCCGAGCAGCCTCCAGGCCATCTCCGAGACCCGTCGGCTCGGCGTGGATGTTCCCAGCCTCGTGGTCCGCCCCGAAGGCGTCCCGCTCGGCGGCGACGGTCGCATTCCGTTCCTGCTCTGGATGCATGGGCGGACGGCCAGCAAGGAACTCGATCCCGGCCGGTACCTGCGACTCGCCCGGGCCGGCATCGGCGCCTGTGCCATCGATCTCCCGGGCCACGGCGAACGCGGAACCCCGGAGGACCAGAAGCCCGAGCGGATCCTCGATCACATCGAGCAGGCGATCGACGAGATCGACGAGATCCTCCGGAACCTGGGGAGCCTCGGCTTCGACCTCGACCGGGCCGCGATCGGCGGGATGTCCATGGGTGGCATGGTGGCGATCGCCCGACTGTGCCGGCCTCACCGCTTTCAAGCGGCGGTGCTCGAGGCGACGAGCGGCGACTGGTCGGCCCAGCACCAGCGACAGTTCTTCGATCACGAGGCCACGGCAAGGCTGGATCCGATGAGACACCTCGACCAATGGCGGGAGATTCCGATCCTCGCGGTGCACTCGAAGGCCGATGCGTGGGTTCGGTTCGACGGCCAGGCCCGCTTCCTCGACGCCCTGCGAGACCGGGCCGACCGTCCCGAGACGATCGAACTCCTGGCCTTCGAAACGACCGGCGCCCCGCACGAACATCTCGGTTTCGGCCGGTGCACCAACGAGGCGAAGTCACGCGAGACGGAGTTCCTGGTCCGACACCTCGGACCGACCCCGTCACTCGATGGGTGATCGCCCCTGCCAGATCCGCGTGCCGTTGCCGGAGGCGACGACGCGGTCGATGAACGCCTCGTACCCGGCCTTGAATCCCGCATAGTCCTCGTCGAAGTAGGTCGCGATGATGTCGCGGCCGGTGTTCGGCCCCAGCGTTCGCCCGAGGATGCCCGCGCGGCGATCGGCGTCGTAGATCGACGAGGTGATGTGGCCGTCCACCGCGTCGCGGACGAGCTTCACGAGCCCGTCCCGGTAGCGGCCTTCGCGTCCCTCGACCAGATAGTGGACGAGCACCCAGAGCTGCGCGTAGTAGGTGAGAAGCCCGCGCTCGCTCCCCGCCACGAAGTACTGGGGCGGCCGCGCGACGAGCTCGTCGAGATCGATGAGTCGGTTTCGATACCGGGCCGATCGAAGCTGACCATATCGCTCGAGGTTTCGCCACGGCATGAAGACCGGCGCCGCGTCGCTGCGACGGAATCGGTGCCCTTCCGCGTACGCGGCGAGACCTTCCTCGAGGAACGCGGGGAGCGGATGTCGGAAGACGCTCTGGGTGTACTGATGCCAGCCTTCGTGGGCGAGCATGCAGAGGGTGTCGTATCGGCCGATGTCCCAGATCACGCTTTCGCCGTCGATCGTGTAGCCACCCCGTTCGATGCCGAGGTAGAGGCTCGCACCACGGCGGAGTCGCCACTGGGTCCAGGCCGCCCACTCCGGACGGGTTCCGAACACGAAGGTGCTCATGCGTTCCGACGGGGCGTCGAGCGGTTTCGCATCCACCTCGGGAAACAGCATCGTCCGGTAGTGGAGCAGTGCGGTCCCCGTGAAGACGGGCATCGCCGTCCGGAGCCGCCCCTCGGAGAGCGTCAGGTGGAGCAGATGGGTCGGTGTCGTGACCAGCTCCCCCTCGTAGCCGCCGAACGACCAGGGCTCGACGGTCGAGGTCTCCTCGAAGGTCGACGGATCGAACTCCTGGACCGGCTGGTTGGAGGGGGTCGCGTCGGCGTCGATTCCGGCCCGGGCCGCGGGCCTCGGGACCGGCTCGGGGTTCCCCCCGCAACCGGTGATCCCCATCGCCGCGAACAGGGCGAGGAACAGCCCCGAACCGACGATCACCGCCGTGGCGGTCCGGCCGGCCGAGGTCTCGCATCTCTGATCGATGTCGGACGTCATGGTTTCTCAGTCTAGCCACTGACGGTCCGGCCGGGCAGGACTCGATCGAGATCCGAGCCCGGAACCGCCGACCACCCGTCACCGACGACGACCTCGGGGATCCCGCCGGATCAGGCGGGTGCCGACGCCAGCGCCGCCATCCCGGCCTCGGCCGCGGCGAGATCCGCCTCCGCCTCGATCAGTTTCAGGCGGGTCTCCTCGACCATCTCCGGCTTGGCGTTCTTCACGTAGCCCTCGTTGCCGAGCTTGCCCTTGAAGCCGGCGATCTGCTTTCGTTTTCCGTCGATGGTCTTCTGCAGCCGCTTTCGCTCGCCCTCGACGTCGACCGCGTCCAGCAGGTTCGAGATCAGCAGCTGGTCACCCTCGAAGGGAAGCGGGATCGCGCCGTCGGGCGCCGACTCGAGCTCGCCGACCTCGTCGAGACCGGCGAGCGTCTCGACCACGCCACCCGCCGCTTCGATCAAGGCCATCACCGATGCGGATGCATGCAGGTTGATCCGCCGCTTCGGTTTCACCTGCCGCTCGCCCCGGAGGTTGCGGATCGCGGACACCAGGGCCTGCACCCGCTCGAACGCGGCTTCCGCGTCCGAGTCATGGGCGGATTCCGCGATGTCCGGCCACGGCGCGACCACACACCGGTCCGCGGAGGGAAGCGAGAGTCCCTCGACGCCCGTCGCCCCGTCGTCACCCCGGATCCCCTGGAGCCGGTGAAGGTTCGGCCAGAGCGTCTCGGTGAGGAACGGACAGACCGGATGCAGCATGCGAAGGATCGAATCGAGCACGGCGTGGAGCCGCCGCTGCTGACCGAGGTCGCCTCGAACCGTCGGCTTCACCGCCTCGAGATACCAGTCGCAGAAGTCACGCCAGACGAGGTCGTACATCGCCTCCACGTACGCATTGAACTGGTAGCCGTCGATCGCCTCCGCGACCAGTCGCTCGGTCCGGTGGACCCGAGACACGATCCAGCGATCGACCAGCGAGGGCGCCGCATCGCCGCCGGACTCCGCCGGCGACTCGAGATTGGAGAGCCCGAATCGAACCGCGTTCCAGAGCTTGTTGCAGAAGTTCCGGCCCGCATCGAATCGACTGGAGGTGTTCCGCGCGAGCGGACGATCACCGTCCGGCTCGACCTCCCCGGTCGCCACGCCGTACGAGGTGACCATCTCGAGCGCGGGATCCTTCGGCGACTTCTGAACCGGCGCGGAGACCTGGTAGCCCGCGGCGTTTCGCACGAACGCCGGGGTGAACGTCTCGCCCGAGTGCGGGCAGACCATGTCGACCGGCATCCGGACGTCCTGACTCCCGGTCGAGAGCTGGGCGAGCGTGAACCGCATCGCGTCCGCGCCGTGACTCTCGATGATGTCCCGCGGATCCACCCCGTTGCCGAGGCTCTTGGACATCTTCTGCCCGTGTCCGTCCTGGATCATCGCGTGGATGAAGACATGCCGGAACGGAAGCTCCGCTTCGAAGTACCGATTGAACATCACCATCCGGCTGACCCAGAGGGTGATGATCTCCCGAGCGGTGCAGAGCACCGAACTCGGATTGAAGGTCTCGAGGAGCCTGCCGCCTTCGGGAATCGCGTCCGCATGGGCCTCGGGCTCGGGCCAGCCCATGGTGGAGAGGGGCCAGAGGGCGCTCGAGAACCAGGTGTCGAGCACGTCGGGATCCTGTTCGAACCCTTCGGCTTCGAGCGCCGACACGACCGCGTCCGCGTCCCGTCCGAGCGTCGAGGGCCGTGGAACGCAGACGGTCTCCTCGATCGAGCCGTCACCGAGCATCCGCACGCGATGCGCGCAGCCCCGCGCGGTCCAGTCGCTCTCCGTCGCGATCATCGCATCCCCCGCCTCGCGAGCGAGTTCGCGGATCGAGGCGTCGGCCTCCTCCGCGGCGCGGGTCCGGGACCAGACCGGAATGCGATGCCCCCACCAGAGCTGCCGCGAAATGCACCAGTCGCGGATGTTCTCGTGCCAGTTGCGGAAGGTCTTGGCGTATCGATCAGGGAAGAACCGCAAGCCTCCGTCACCCGACATCGGCCCGGCATCGGCGGACTCGCCGGACGCGTCGCCACCGCGCTGTTCGGGATCCATCGAACGAAGCGCGCTTCCCGCGAGGCGGTCGTCGGTCACTCGGACGTACCACTGGTCGGAGAGGTAGGGCTCGATCGGAACGTGACTTCGATAACTGTGCCCGACCGCGTGTTCGTGGTCACGAACGGATTCGAGCAGGCCGCGATCCTCGAACCACGCGACGATCGCGGTCCGCGCCTCCTCCCGGCTGAGACCGACGAAACCGCGAGCCTCCTCGGTGACGTCGTCGGACCAGCCGTGCTCCACGGAGATCGAGCCGTCCGGAGCCATGACGTTGATCACCGGCAACTCGTGTCGGAGACCGATCTCCCAGTCGTTGGGATCGTGCGCGGGCGTCACCTTCAGGAAGCCCGTCGCGAGCGCCGCCTTGGGATCGTTGATCGCTTCGGGACCGAGGCCGAGCTCCTCCGCCACCGCGGTGGGAAGCACCACGTAGTCGTCCTCCACGATCGGCACGATCCGGTCCGTGATCGGCACCCGGACCGATCTCCCGCGAAGGCCGGCGGCTCGCGGATCCCGTGGGTTGATCGCGATCGCGGTGTCGCCGAGCATCGTCTCGGGGCGGGTGGTCGCGACGGTCACGTGACCGTCCCCGTCGGCGAGCGGATACCGCAGGTACCACATGTGCCCGGGGACGTCGCGCATCTCGACCTCGTCGTCGGCCAGGGCGGTGCGGGTCGCGGGGTCCCAGTTGACCAACCGCTTGCCGCGATAGACGAGGCCGTCGTCGAAGAGCCGGAAGAACGCTTCACGCACCGCATCCGTGCAGACCGGATCCATCGTGAAGCGAGTGCGATCGAAGTCGCACGAACATCCCATCTCCGCCAGCTGCCCGAGGATCGTGGTCTCGTATTCGTCCTTCCACGCCTGGACCTGCTCGATGAACGCCGAGCGGCTGAAATCGGTTCGACGCTTCCCCTGTCGGAGGAGACGCTTCTCGACCACGGTCTGGGTCGCGATGCCTGCGTGATCCGTGCCGGGCATCCAGAGCGTCCGGTCGCCCTTCATCCGGTGATAGCGGACGAGCACGTCCTGCAACGTGTTGTTGAAGGCGTGGCCGAGGTGCAGCGCCGCCGTCACGTTCGGCGGCGGGATGAGCACCGAGAAGGCACCCTCGACGGATCCGCCGGTCTCGGCGGGTTCGGCGTGGAAATCGCCGTACCGCGACCAGGCCTCGCGGACCTCGGGCTCGGAGGCCGCGGGCGAGTACGATTTGGCGAGCGTTCCGGCCGAGGCCGAAGCCTCACCCTGGGTTCTTGGGTCTTCCATGATTCCGACAGTCTACGAATCCCCACGCCTCTGCTGGGCCGTTCACGCCCGACTTCGCCGGTTCTTGCCCGTTCCGGCGGTCGCGATCGTGATGCTGATGACCGCCTGCGACGGGGACACCGAGCCCCCGTCCCCCGCACGCACCCCTGGAACGACCCTTTCTGCCGCGGACCGAGACGCCTCCCTCGATGCGATCGAGCGGTGGCTCGCCGCGGGACGAGCCGACAACGCCGAAACCGTCGCCCGGTCGCTCGCAAGCCGGCTTCCCGACGATCCGGTCGTGGACGCCGCCCTCGGCCGGACCCTCCTGATGCGAAGCGGGGAGATCCGCGAAGCCTTCGGCGAGGCGGCCGCGTCGGCGATCGCGGCGGACGCGGCGACCGCCCTGAAGCGGGCGGAGGACGGCGGCAAGATCGACGCCGAGACCCGCCGCAACCTCGGACTGGCCCTCGAGGGAGCGGGCCGCCTGGATGCTGCGATCGAGGCGTACCGACGCGTCGACACCTCGGATCCGATCGCCCGGCTCTATCTGGGACTGGCCCTCCTCCGTGCGGACCGTCCCGAGGCGGCCGCCGACATCCTCGAGACGCTCGCCCGCGAGCGCCCCGACGACGCCTTCGTCCTCGCCGCGCTCGCGGAGACGAGTTTTCGAACCGGCGAATCCCAGATCGCCTTCGAGCGGCTCGACGCCGCGGTCCGACTCGCACCGGACGAGCCCGGGATCAGGATTCGTCGTGCCGCGCTGCTCCGACGCGCCGGTCGGGTCCGCCTCGCCGTCGAATCGCTGGCCGCGCTCCCCGCGGCAGTTCGCGAACGTCGCGACGTCACGCAGGAACTGGCGGCCGGATGGCTCGCCCTGGACCGACCCGGCGACGCGGGCGAGACCTGGGCCGCGCGGGCCCGCCATGATCCGGAAGATCTCGCCGCGGCCATCGAAGCGGCACGCTGCTTCGACGCCGCCAGCCGCACCGAGGACGCGGAAGCCTGGCTTCGCATCGCCGAGGACACGGCACCCGGCGACCCCCGGGTCGTCCGGGCCCGCGCCGATCTGGCCCGACCGGGCGATCACCCGGATTCCTGAAGAAATGTGATGACGACCTCGACCACCATCGTCCGAGGGACGAAGCCGATTCCCTAGGCCTGAGTGCTCAGCGAAGGTGTCTTCCACCGTCGATCGGAATCACGATGCCCGTGCAGTACGTCGCATCGAGCAACAGCGATCGAACGAGCAGGGCCGCCTCCTCCGGGGTTCCGGCGCGGCCGAGCGGGACCCGTTCGAGATAGGCATCGCGTCGCGTCTCCGGCCAGTCCTCCGGCCAACCCACCACCCCCGGCGAGAGGCCGAAGATCCGGATCGGTGCGAGTTCGACCGCCAGCAGGCCGACCATCGCCTCCACCCCCGCCTTCGCCACGAGGTACGGCGTCGCATTCGCGCGGGGCCGGGACCGTGCGTGGATGTCGCCGAAGAGGACGACCGCCGGCGACGTGGCGGCGGCCAGCGCAGGCCTGAGCCGCTCGACCAGTCGCGCGGGCCCCGCGAGCTGGGCGGCCGCGTGGTAGTGGAAGTCGTCGGCCGTCGCCTCGGCCAACGGCGTCTCCTCGAACGG
>JAACEA010000148.1 GCA_009936695.1 Planctomycetia bacterium | reverse complement strand
CGATGGGCTTCGAGAGCATGAGATCGATCGAACCGCGATCGACGAAGTCGGGGAAGATGCTCGCGGTCGAGACGAGACCGATGATCGTCGCGATCCACGCGAGCCAGTACCCGACGCCCAGCTGGGCGAACGTGAACTTGTAGAAATCCGCGCGGGGGATGAAGTTGGTGGAGACGAACGGGAACGGAATCGACCAGTGAAGGATCGTCAATCCCTCCTCGTCGTTTCCGATCGCGGCGAACGCGGCGACCACGAGCCCGCTGAGCACGATGGTGATCCAGAAGAGGCGGCGATGGTTCAGTTCGCGATAGGCGTCGACGAACAGGGCGACGGTCTGTCTCATCCGTCACCTCCCTTCGACGCTTGACCACTTCGAATCGCACCCGGCGTCTTCGCCTTCCCGGTCTCGGGGTCCTGCACGTAGCGCATGAAGAGATCCTCGAGGGATTCACGCACGGGCCGAAGAACCCTGATGATCCGCCCGTCGGCGCGGAGTCGATCGAGCACCGGTTGCACCGCGTCCGCCTCCGCCGAGGGAAGCACCAGATTCGTCGCGCCGTTGTCCGCGTCGGAGACGTCGGACACCCGCAGCCCGGCCCCCTCGGCCCACGCCGGCGGTGGTCCGCCGATCTCGATCTCGTATCGACGGCTGTCCGAAGTCAGTTCCTCGATCGTCCCCTGGGCCGCGACTTCACCCTGCACGAGAATCGCGACGCGGTCGCAGACCATCTCGAGCTCGCTGAGGAGGTGACTGTTCAGGAAGACGCA
Organism: Planctomycetia bacterium; assembly: GCA_009936695.1. Lineage (GTDB taxonomy): Bacteria > Planctomycetota > Phycisphaerae > Phycisphaerales > SM1A02 > UBA12014. The sequence goes on along the minus strand of JAACEA010000148.1, from coordinate 6,770 downwards.
GGTGCCGCGATCACGGATCCTCACGAGCACGTCCCGAATGTCCTTCCGGCCGACCGGATCGACGCCGTCGGTCGGCTCGTCGAGCACCACGAGATCCGGATCGTTGACCATCGCCGCGGCGATGCCCACCCGCTGGAGCATGCCCTTCGAATAGGTGGAGACCCGCTTGCTCCCCCAGTCGGACATCCCCACCAGGTCGAGCAGTTCATCGGCGCGGCGACGGCACGTCGCGGCGTCGACGCCGCACATCGCACCCGCGAACTCGATCGCCTGTCGCCCCGTCTGATAGACCGGAAATCGATGCTTCTCGGGCAGGTATCCGACTCGTCGAAGCACGGACTGGGTCCCGATGGGCCGGCCGAGGATCGTGCCCCGGGCCTCCGTCGCGCGGACCACGGTGAGCATGATCTTCACCAGCGTGCTCTTGCCGGCTCCGTTGGGTCCGAGCAGGCCGAAGATCTCTCCGCGACGTGCCTGCATGCGAATCCCGCGCAGGGCGTCGATCCTGCCGCGATAGCGCTTGCGAACGTCGTGCAGGTCGATCGCCAACTCCTCGGATCCGGGAGGTTTCGGTGGTGGGGCTTCGGCTCGGGGCGACGTTGGGGAGGGCATCGGATTCACTCTCATGCTTCGGAAGCGACGGGATGATGTTTCAGGATCGGAATCTCAGGATCCGGACGTTCGGGTGACGCGACCCTCCTCGCTGGGTTCCTCAATCCTACGTGAACCCTCTCAGGAAGGCGGACGCACGGCCGCCCCACGAACCGATGAGAACTCGATCGATCACGTCACCGGACACCGCGGATCAAGTGATCGACGCCCGGGGCGTTCCGGAGGAACGTCCTTCGATGGCCTCCGTCCCGCATCCACGATCGACCGCAGGGCGAACCGCTACGCTGACCTCCCATGCCGGACCTGCAGACCTTCATCTCGGCCCTTGACGCTTCCGGCGAGCTTCACCGCATCACCGCATCCGTGAGCCCGATCCTGGAAGTCACGGAGATCGCGGACCGACTCGCGCTGTCCGCCTGTCCGAGTCCCAGCGCGAATGCCGAGTCCTTCGATCCGGGCCGCGGCCGGCTCGGTGGCCCCGCACTGCTCTTCGAGAACGTCGAGGGCTGCGACTTTCCCCTCGCCATCAATCTCTACGGTTCCTATCACCGGATGGAGTCGGCCCTCGAATGCGCCGGCAGTCACGGCGGTCTCGAGGCGATCGCGGCGAGGATCGGCTCGCTCGCCAAGCCACAGCCCCCGCGATCGTTCGGGGAGATCATCGCCAAGATCCGGGAGTTCGCCCCACTCCTCAGAATCCCACCGAAGACGGTCCGCACCGGCCGGTGCCAGGAGGTGGTGAAGCGAACCGACCGGGATGAAGTCGACCTCCGAAGGCTCCCCATCCTGAAGTGCTGGCCGCTCGATGGCGATCCCGCCGCCGTGGACTGCGGAATGACCGCGGAGGAGGCCGGCACCGCCGGCGGGGGCGGGCGGTACATCACGCTCGCCGGCATGCACACGATCCATGCGGACGACCGCGACGAGGCGAAGCCGGCGAGTCACAACATCGGCATGTACCGGTCCCAGCTCCTCGGGCCCACCACGCTCGCGATGCACTGGCACATGCACCATGACGGCGCGTCGCACTGGCGCAGTTGGAAACGACTCGGCAGGCCGATGCCGATCGCGATCGTGCTCGGTGGCGAGCCGTGCCTCCCCTACGCGGCGACTGCCCCGCTGCCGCCCGGGATCAGTGAACTCCTCATGGCCGGTTTCCTGAATGGCCGGGGCATCCCGATGGTCAAGGCGAAGACGGTACCCCTCCGGGTTCCCGCGAACGCCGAGATCGTGATCGAGGGATTCGTGCGAACCGACGCGGGCATGATCGGCTACGACCCCCGGACCGACGGCGACCTCGGGCCCGGCGCGGTCTTCGAGGGCCCCTTCGGAGATCACACCGGCTTCTATTCGCTGCCTGACCGCTATCCGATCGTCGAGGTCACCGCGATCACCCATCGTCGCGATGCCGTCTATCCGACGACCGTGGTCGGCCTGCCACCGCAGGAGGACTACTACCTGGGCAAGGCCACGGAGCGGATGTTCCTTCCCCTGCTGAAGACGATCGTCCACGACATCGACGACTACCACCTTCCACGATTCGGCTGCTTCCACAACAGCGCCTTCGTTCGAATCGACAAGGCGTATCCCCTCCAGGGGCGACGGGTGATGCACTCGATCTGGGGCGCGGGCCAGATGGCCTGGACGAAGTCCATCGTGGTCGTCGACGGCGACGTCCCGGTCCACGACGAGGAAGCCGTGGTCGAGACGCTGATGCGACGGTGCGATTTCCGTCGCGACGTCGAATTCGTCCGCGGCCCGCTCGACATCCTCGATCACTCGACGCCTTCGATCGCGGCGGGTACCAAGATCGGTTTCGACGCGACCGAGCGGATGCGGGGCGAAGAGACCGGCGACGTCGACCTGACGCCGCCCCGTCTGCCCGACGAGGCCCAACGCCAGGCGGCGATCGCGGCAGGCGCCGGACTCCCGAGCCCCGGCCTCGGTCGACTCGCGATCGTGCACGCCGGCGCCGATACCGCGCATGCGGGAATCCACGCCATCGAGTCCTTCTGGGATCGGATCGGCCCCGAGAGCCCCGCCGGCGAATTCGTGATCGCCGTCGACGAGGACGTCCGACTCGACGATCTCGAGGGCACGTTCTTCCGGTGGCTCGCCAATGCCGACCCCGCCCGCGACCGGATCCAACGCGGGCCGAGAATCGGCTTCGACGCTCGTCGAAAGACGCCTGGTCGAGACGACCGGGGTGGAGTCCCGGTCCGCGACTACCCGCCGCTCGTGAGCATGTCCCGGGAAATCGTCGATCGCGTCGACGCACGGTGGTCCGACTACGGATTCAAGGGAGACCCGGCGCCGTCTCGGTTCGCGCCGCAGGATCGATGACGGAAGGCTCGATCGACACCCGCTTTCGCGTCCCGGCCTGGGCGTCCCTGCTCGGGTGGTTGCTCGCGATCGGATTCATGGGTTTCTACTTTCACATCGCGCATGCGCTGATGCGAGGGCTTGCCCCATCCTTTGGAATCGATGCGGCCGCGATCGCCACCGCCACCTTCGGCACCGTCGCCATGGGGCTCGGGATCGTCTGGCTCGTCTTCATCGCCGAACTGCCCGAAATGTGGTTTCTCCATCGTCGGCCGCACCGCCTCGTCCGGGATGGACGTTGTCCCGCCTGCGGCCATCCGGTTCGCGCCGCCGGCGTCGAACGTTGCGGTGAATGCGGTGCCGAGGTCGACAGGCTGCCTCCCTCCTACGCGGTGGGTTGGCGAGCCGTGAAGCGGTTCTGCATCGCATTCGCACTGGCGTTCCTCATCGGTACCGTCACCGCCGAAGTCGTGATCGCGGCCGACGAGCGAAGCATGCAGTCGACCGTTCGGTCCCTGAACTCGAAACCCCGAGGGAACGTGCCGGGCACGCCACCGAATCTGACCTTCGCCCGACGCTGGCCGGCATCATTCTCGAAGGTCGAATGGAGTGCCGAGTTCGGATTCCGTCCTGTGGCGATCTTCTCGTACGGGTCCGGGCGATGAGCCTCACCGACGAGTGATAACCGGACGATCGTTCAAGAAGTTGCCGCACACCGAATCTTCTAACATCGCCAGGCCACAACCCTAATCTCTCGACGCTCCGAAATGAGCTGGGGCCAACGCCGTTTATTGGCACTGAACCGCCTTAACCATGGAATGAGCGTGATGAAAAGACCAGTTCTTAGTATCATTTGCAACCATGGGCCGACTCGCCCGAATCCTATAGAGTCGACGGTTGATCGCACCCGACCAAGTAACACGAGAGAGTAACTCGATGTCCGCCAACACGAATCACCCACTTGCGCAGGCCCCCTTGGACGAACTCGCCGCCGAGCTCGAACGCCGCCGGGCAGCGCTTCCGAAGCTCATTGCACGTCGAGATCGCTTGCAGGCTGATCTCGAGGCGATCAACCTCCAGATCGCGGCGCTGGAACGGCTTGATGGCAATGCCACCTCGAACCCCGGCTTCCGATCGATTCGCACGCCCCGAACCAACGGTGGCAAATCGAAGCGCGTGACGATGCGAGCGAAGATCCTCGACGTTCTCGACACGGATCCGATGCGGCCGGTGGAGATCGCCGAGGCGTTGGTGGATCGTGGACTTCATCAAGGAACGAAGTCGCTCCAGGTCCAGGTCTCGAGCACCCTCGCGAGATTCCCCGACTTCGAGCGCGTCTCGCGTGGACAGTGGGTCCGAACGGTCGCCGCATCCGACCCGGCGAACGTGACGACGAACGACTGAAGTCGATTCGCCGCCCGACCCGCGAAGCATCAACGCAGGAACAGGTAGTACAGCCTTCCCTCGGCGTACTGTCCACCCGCGAGCGTTTCCGCCAGATCACCTTCACCCATGTAGATGTCGGCCCGACCGGGGGCGCGGATTCCACCGCCGGTGTCCTGATCGACCATGAACCGAAGGATCGGCGCCTCGACGCCGGAGACGGTCACGCCGTCGGTATCCACGAGGCAGACGCAACCCGGGGGATAGACGTCCTTGTCGGTCGCGAGCGTCGCCCTCGCATTCACCTTGAATCCGAGGCTTCCCGACGGCCAGCCACCACCGTCGTAGGGCTGGAAGTAGACGAAGTTCTCGTTGGCCAGCATCGCCGTCTCGACGAGTTCGGGGTCGGAGGCATGAAGGTCGTAGATCGCGGGGAGGCTGAGCCCGCCCTTCGGGATGTGACCATCGGCGACCAGCTTCGCCCCGAGGCCGCTGTAGCGGCGATCGGTCTTGCCCGCGTACCCCACGTACATCTCGCCGCCGTCGGGAAGATTCAGGCGGGCACTGCCGTTCACCTGGACGACGTACACGTCGAGCGGTGATTCGAGCCACGCCACCTCGGTACCCGCGTGCATGCCACTCGACATGATCTCCGCTCGAGTGGGATATCGTTCGATCGAACGATCCGGCATGCGGCGACCGATCGGCGTTCCGTCGACGGGATCGGTGATCAGATCTACCGGACGGGCGTAGAGCGGGTGGGCGAATCGATCGGTCCGCGTGAGACTCGCATCGAAGTCCGGGGCGTAGTAGCCGGTGAAGAGGACCGAACCACCACCGTTCCACCCGACCGACTCGTAGACCCGGAACTCGTCGAGCACCTGCCGACGAAAGTCCGCCGACGTCGAGGCGGTCTCCAGGATCGTGCGAAATCGCTTGACCGATCGCTGCGCATCCTCGTGCGTGATCTCGCCGTCGGTCGTCGCGTAGGGGTATCGACGTCGCGAGCTCGGCATCTCGAACCAACCGATGCTGCGATCCAGCGCGTCGAGAAGGCCGGTGTCGCGTCGCTGCCAGGCCTTCTCGAGATCCGGCATCGCACCCGACGCCACCGGCCGGAGCGCGTGACCGCCCGACGGCAACGGCCGGTCGTACTCGGGCTTCGACGACGCCTCGGGGGCGCATCCGATGCCACCGAGTCCGATGACCGTGGCGGCGAGACAAAGGTTGATCGGGAAGCGACGCGAGGCGGTTCGAGGTTTCGAGATCGACATGTCGAAACGGTAGCGGAATCGGAGTTCCGCGTCTTGAATCCGCGGTGAGGTTGAAGACCCTCGACTCCCGGACTCCGCCAACTACAATCAACCCGTGACTTCCGAGCGAACCGAAGACCAGCGACTGGTGCTCCTGATCGGCGACGAGATCGGCCGTTCGATGCGGATGCGCATCGTCGATCGGCTCGAGGCCGCCGACGTCCCCTTTCGACCGGCGGTCGTCGGCTGCGATCGCCCCTTCCCGGGATTCGAAGCGGTCGCCGATGCGATGAGCGAACTCCTTCAGACCTTCCGGCCCCACGTCGCCCACGTCGCCGTGGGCCGCGACGACCTCCGAAGGACCCTCGAGCCCGATGGGATCAGTCATCCCGCGCGTCGACTGGCGGACATTCGGCGTGATCTCAATCGCATCATCGACGCCGCCAAGCAGTCCGCGGACACCGACGTGGTCCTTTCGACGCTTGCTCCGGTGCGTGACGATCTTCAGGAGGAGATTCGCGGCGACGACGTCGACCGGTTGAACGTGGTGATCCGGGAGGTCGGCCAGAGACGCGACGTCCTCGTCGACCGCTGGGATCGGGCCATCGACCGGCGAGCGGAGGGCTCCGACCACCTTGCCGCGGATGGCCACGGACTCTCGTCGCACGGCCTGGATCTGGTCGCGTCTTCGACCACCACCGCGATCGTCGACGCCCTGATTCGCGCCGAAAACCCGTGGAATCGGCTCACCCGCATCGGTCGTGGCGGTCCGCTCGAGGGGATCCCGCGCCCTCGACATCCCGAACTCTCCTGACGCGACGGACACCCGCGTCCAGTGGAGCGTCCGAATATCGGCGGTCCCCGGCTCCCAACGCCTTGGAATGCGGGTTGCATCGTCATGTTCGACGAAACGCCCCGTGCGTCGACCGGGTCGGCTGGGGTACAATCGAAGGTCGATCGAGTTCTCATCGCCCCCGTGCCGGAGTCACCCATGCCAGCCTCGAGCCCATCCCATCTCGTCCTCGGTCTGTTCGGCATGCCCGGCGGCTGGGAGATGGCCGTCGTCCTCGTCATCGGCCTGCTGGTGTTCGGTCGACGGCTGCCCGAGATCGGACGTTCGCTCGGCTCCAGCATCGTGGAGTTCAAGCGAGGCATCAAGGGAATCGGCGAGGAGATCGAGTCGGAGTCCGAACGCGGTGG
>JAACEA010000147.1 GCA_009936695.1 Planctomycetia bacterium | reverse complement strand
GAGACCCGGGAGTCGGAGCACGCCGTCTTCGGGCCGATCGAACACGTGGAGATACAGGCGCTCTCCACCACCGGGCAGCGATCTTCGAGTGCAACGGCCCCAGTCGAGCGTCGAGAACGGCGACGCCCGGGTGCCATGAATGGAGTCGTCGTTCATCGACATCCAACGTCCGACGCCCGCGAGTCGTTCCTTCGCCTCCTCGGGAAATCGGCCCCGTTCATCGGGCCCGACGTTGAGCAGGAAGTTCCCGCCCTTGCTGGCGATGTCGACGAGTCTTCGGATCAGATCGGAGGTCGTCTTGTAGGCGAGGTCGAACGACTGGTATCCCCATGACCGGTTCATGGTCATGCAGGTCTCCCAATCCACGCCTTCGGGGAGGCCGGTGGCGGGAATCTCCTGTTCCGGGGTGCCGAAGTCACCGCGATAGCCACCCGCCCGGGTGAGCCCGGCCATGCCGGTCCGGCCGGTGTCCACCCGGTTGTTGACGATGATCCGCGGATCGATGCGACGCACGAGGTCGTAGGTCCGCTGGCCGTCGGCGTGCGTCCAGGTCCCTTCCCATTCACCGTCGAACCAGAGCACGCCGGGTCCGTATCGCTCGATCAGCTCCTCGAGCTGGCGATGCATGTGCGCCACGTACCGGTCGTGATCGCCCCCGGGACGATCGTCCCACGCCCGGCGGGGGAGGTAGTCGGGGTGGGTCCAGTCCATGATGGAGTGATAGAAGCAGGGGACGACGCCTTCGTTCCGGCACGCCTCGACGATCGCTCCGAGGATGTCGCGCTCGAAGGGCGTCTCCGACACGTCGAAGCTCGTGAACTCGCTCGGCCAGAGGCAGAAGCCGTCGTGGTGCTTGCTCGTCACGACGAGATATCGCATGCCCGCGTTCCGCGCGATCATCGCCCATTCGGTCGCGTCGAAGTCGACCGGATCGAACTGGGACTGGAGTGGCATGTAGTCGTCGGGGTGGATCTTCACCGAGTTGAGGATCCACTCGGCGCCGCCGGTTCGACGTCCCTCCCAGTATCCGCCGGGAATCGCGTAGAGGCCCCAGTGGATGAACATCCCGAACCTCGCCTCACGCCACCACGCCATGCGAGCGTCGCGCTGTGCAGGCGTCTCCTCGAGCGGCGTCACCATGCGGGGTGGCAGATCCTTCGGCCACCAGTCGGCATCGGGCGGAGGCGCAGCGCTCGATGGTGTGGTCGATGCGGCGAGGGCGATCGCAAGCAACGTGGTGTGCAGTGGCATCTTCGGGTCTCCACCGAAGATCCTATCGGAGTGACGGCGACCTTCGAAGGCAGCGACGTGTTTTCAGGTGGTCTCCGACGGCTCGCCGCCCCCGAGGTCGAGATGCCAGTATCCGATGTCGATCCATCGGTCCGCCTTCCAGCCGACGGCGGGCAATCGACCGGCTTCCCGATAGCCGACGTGCTCGTGCATCCGGACGCTCGGCTCGTTGGGAAGCGTGATGACGGCGATGGCGGTTCGGCACCCCGACGTGCGGAGAGCCTCGAGCAGTGCGATGGCGAGTCTCGATCCGACGCCGGATCCCTGCGAACCGGGCCTGACGTAGACCGACGTCTCGGCGGTGAAGCGATAGGCGTCGCGTCCTCGGAAACCGGTGGCGTAGGCGTATCCCACGATCTCGCCGCCATCGTCTTCGGCGACGATCCAGGGATGCGTCTTCAGGGTGCGTTCGATGCGCAGCGCCATCTCGGTCGCATCCGGTGCGGTCGATTCGAAGCTTCTGGTGCCGTGGTGCACGAACGGCGCGTAGATCGCGGCGATGGCGGACGCGTCCCGGATTGTCGCGGATCGCAACATGAATGGAACGGTACCATCGACATCGAGCCGCCCTCCACCTTCCCGGCCGCCCAACGGCCGATCGGGAGTCCAGCATGTCGAACGTCGTGATGCCCCGCATTCTGATCGCCATGGTCACGACGTTCCTCACGATCGTGGGCTTCGTTCACGCCGATCCGCCCGTATTGCGAATGGTGCCGTCGGGATGGAACGACGTCCCGGGGTCGGATCTCTCGAAGTACGACGGATTCGCGTGGTATGTCCTTCCCGTCGTCATTCCCGCGGAGTGGAGTCCATCGGCGCTTCGGTTGGAGCTGGGTGCGATCGACGATGCGGACGAGACCTTCTTCGATGGCGTCCGGCTCGGCGGGACGGGCGGCATGCCGCCGCGGGCCCGGACCGCGTGGCAGTCGTCACGCCGCTACACCGTTCCTGCCTCGCTGGTGCGTCCGGGTCGGATCGGCATCATCGCCGTTCGGGTCCACGACTCCGGCGGGAACGGCGGCATCTGGGAAGGGACGCCGCGTCTCGAGGGGCCCGATGGCGCGCTCGATCTCTCCGGCGCCTGGATATTCAGCGTCGGTGACGCGCCCGGGGCGATCGACTCGACGGCAGGCCCGGTTCTTCGATCGAGCCTCGAGAAGCAGGCCGCCGACGCCGGATTGGTGCCCGCGGGCGGGATGGCGAGCCGATGGATCTCGGCGAGTCGCGCCGAATCACCCG
>JAACEA010000146.1 GCA_009936695.1 Planctomycetia bacterium | reverse complement strand
GTTGATGTTCGTCGGTGAGGCGCCGGGCGAACGCGAGGATCGGACGGGCCGGCCCTTCGTCGGGCCCGCCGGTGAGAAGCTGGATCAGATGATCGACGCGATGGGGTTCTCGCGGGAGACGGTCTACATCACGAACGTGCTCAAGACGCGGCCGCCCGAAAATCGGACGCCGCGGCCCGACGAGGCCGAGGCCTGCGGCCGATGGCTCGCATCACAGATCGAGTTGATTCGTCCACGAGCGATCGTCGCCCTGGGCGGGCCGGCCGCGAAGCTCCTGCTCGGGGCCGAGACCGGAATCACTCGACTTCGCGGGGTGTGGGGCCGGTACGACGTCGGGGATCTCGAGATTCCCGTCATGCCGACGTTCCACCCGGCCTACGTCCTCCGGCAGTACACGGCGGAGGTCCGGGCCGCGGTCTGGAACGACCTTCAGCTCGCCCGTGACCTGGTCCGTTCTTCAGAGGCGTGACGACACTGCCCCTCGGGGCGTCAGGAGTCGTGACCGTCGACGGTGGAGTCGAGCACGATCGTGACGGGGCCGTCGTTGAGCAGGCGGACCGCCATGCTCGCGCCGAACCGCCCGGTCTCGACTCGAAGCCCGTGTCGATCCCGAAGGAGGGTGGCGACCCGATCCACCGCCGGGGCGGCGATCTCCGGTGCTGCGGCGGCGATGAAACTCGGTCGATTGCCGCGGCGGCAGTCGGCCTGGAGGGTGAACTGGCTCACCAGAAGCACCTCGCCGGCGGCTGCGGCGAGATCGAGGTTCATGCGTCCCGCCTCGTCCGGAAACACCCGGAGGCCCGCGATCTTGCGGGCCATCCACGTCCCGTCCTCGTCGCCGTCGCCGGTCGCGACTCCGAGGAGCACCAGAAAGCCCGTACCGATCTCGCCGACCACGTCGTCTTCGACGGTGACGCTTGCGGATCGGACACGCTGGACGACGGCTCTCATGGCGAGGAACGTCCCGGCTCAATCACCGAGAAAGGCGAGTGACGCGACGGAGACCATGTGGTTTCCGCGGTCGTCGGAGGCCTGCTTGTAGTCGATGAGTTCGATGTTCGCGGCCTTGGCGAGCGAGGCCACGGCGTACATGTTTCCGACCGAGCACCATCGGGTCTGGTTCTTGCACCACTCCATCGCCTCGAGGAAGCCCGCCGCATCGTTCTCGAGGTACTTGCCGAGATGCTCGCGGTCGTGTCTTTCGACCTCGACCCGACGATCGTCGTCGACCGGCTTGGGTTCGCCGAACTGCGGGCCGACGTGCGAGAGATCCGCGGACGACACGAAGTAGGTGAGTCCGCCGACCTCGTCGAGCGTCTCGCTCAGGGCCTTCACGAACTCGGGCGTCGACACCCGCTTGCCGTCATCGGAGATCATCGGCACCAGCGGGTCGGGCATGAGGGCCGCGACCACCGGCACGTCGCCGAAGAGATGGGTGAGGAACGGAAGGTGGAGTTCGATCGAGTGCTCCGGAACCAGATCGAGCTCGTCCTTGAAGAGCCGGTCGCCCAGCTTGTCCTTGAGCTTCGCAAGGACCTCGCGGTCGGGCGTGACCCGGCCGAGCGGCGTTTCGTGATCGAGTTCGGTCATGACCACGCCGTCGCCGACCCCGAAGTGATTGGTTCCGAGGATCACGACCCGGTCGGGCTTGGCGGCACCGACCCACGCGCGATAGCCGCCGGCGTACACCTCGGCCCCACGGGCGTAATCGAGGTGAGGCACGACCAGGCCGACCACGGGCGTCTCGAACTCGGGATCCTCGGCCTGCCCCATCCATGTCTCGAGCATGCCGACCGCGAGTTCCCGGGCCCATTCCCGCTGGGCGTCGGGATCTTCGGGTGGCTTCTCCTCGCCGCCTCGGGCCTGGGCCGCCAGCTGGACGAGCGAACCCGAGGCCTGCAGCGGCAGTGAACCTCGCTCATGGAGCGTCTCGGAGAGCTTCTTCTCGTATTCCTCGTACTTGGGACCCCAGAGAAGCCCGAACTGATCCATTTGCGTGGCGAGGGCCTCGACCTGGGTTCGGGCTTCCTTCAGCACGGAATCACGGTCCGGGGTTTCGGCGGCGACCAGCCGTTCCGCGATCGCGGTGGTGTCGAGCTCGCCCTCGAAGAGCTGGATGACGGACAGGGCCTGCGGCTGGACCACCATCGTCTGCTGGATCAGCATCGAGGGGTCTCGGAGGGCGACGAACTGCTTCCCCTCCTTCTGGACCGGCATCGGCTGGATCGGCCGGGCATGGGGCTTCAGGACGTGGGGGGGGGTTGGCGTGGCTTCTTCGGTCATGATCCCGGGAGTGTAGCCAACCCTTGCTGCTTCTCCGGGTGCTCCAGCCATGAAAACCGCCGCTATGGACCGGATTGGCGGTACAATGCTCGGCCCGCGGCGTTCGTTCCCGGACTTGCCGGATCAGTGCTGGGGTATCCATGAGCCGAGTCTTCGACTTTGCTCGATCCGGGATCGCCTTCGGTCGAAGTTGACCGAGCCAGGGCGGTTTTCGGCGATCTTTTCGTGTGTTCGGTCGAACCCATGGGGGGTTCGATGCGACTGATTCAGGGAGTGGGCCTCGGCCCGACTCCAGGCCGGGGCCGATGGGGCCCTTCGATACGAGACCAGATCTTCCTCCAGCGAGGCTCATGATGAAGACTTCCGATTTTCCCGCCGTCCGAATGATCAAGACCATCGTCCCCGCGACGCTCCTCTTCGTGATGGTGGCGTGCGAGCAAGGTGACGGAGGTTCCGCCGAGGTCGCCACCAACGAGACGAAGGCGGCAGCCCCCGCGACGCCCGCCACGCCCGTGCAGACGACGCCGCAGGTGGGTCCGAAGCAGATCTCGAAGGACGCGCTCCCCGACAAGCGAAAGACGCTTCCCGCCGCCCCGAGCGGTCTGAGCACCGGGCCGACCGTCGCAAGCAAGGGGCCGGCCACCCGCCCCGGCATGAACGACATCGCCGCGCCGCTCGACATCACCTTCGATCCGCCGAAGCTCGCGCTCGGAATCATGCAGCCCGGCGTCCCGAAGACCGGCATCATCAAGATGACCAACAACGGCGACGCGCCGATCCAGATCAAGAAGGCCGTCGCCAGCTGTGGTTGCACGACGCCCAACTGGCCCAGGACACCGATCGCACCGGGTGAGACCGCGGACATCGAGATCACGCTCAAGCCCTCGACGAAGCAGGGGCTCAAGCTCAGCAAGCGGGTGACGCTGCAGATGATGAACGGCGCC
>JAACEA010000145.1 GCA_009936695.1 Planctomycetia bacterium | reverse complement strand
TGGTGACGGTCGGTCGAGTCTGGGCGGGATGCCTCGTTCTTTCGATGATCGCCGGCTGCGCTCCGGAGGTCCGCAAGGACTTCGAGCGGGGGCCCGGTCGTCCGGGCGACCAGTCGTCGTGGAACACCATTCGCGATCTTCAGAATCGTCGGGTGGACCAGCTTGAACGGTTCTCGTCGGCGGGCACCCTGACCATCACGCTCGCGAACGGCGACGAGGTCGATCGGGAGCAGGCGGATCATCGGATCTGGCGATCGGGTCCGTCGCGGGCCGCGATCCGGGTGTCGAAACTCGGGAGTTCGATCATGACCGCGGCCTGGAACGGCCCGCGGTGGTGGATGTTCGACGAGCGTCGGGAGGACGTGGTCCTTCGCATCCACCCCGTGGAAGCCCCGAAGAATCGCGAGGGGGAGGCCGGTGTTCTTTCCCCGCCGACCCTGTTCGCGATGCTCGGACTCCTCCGTTTTCCGGATGTGATGCCGCGGGACCTCCTGCTCTTCGCGGAAGGCTGCACGTTCTCACTCGACTCGATCGACTGGGGGACCGGGGCCGTACCCATCCCGCTCACCGGCGGAATCGAGATCGAGATCGCATCGCCTCGCGACGGTCCGGCCGCGGTTCGGATGATCGACGAGGCCGGCGAGGAGATCGCGCGGTCGGTGCTGTCTCGGTTCGACTCCGTCGATCGAATCGGATCGCCGCCGGGCGACTGGCCGATCCTGCCACATCGAGTCGAGGTTCTCCGGGGGTCCGGAGACCGTCTCGTCATGTCCTTCAATGCCCCCGTCGCCAACGGACGGGTGAGTGAGCGTCTCTTCGACCTCGATGCCCAGATTCGCCGGTCCGAACCGGCGATCATCGAGGACGACACCCTTCGGAGCAGCGACTGATGCCTCGGATGTCCGCCAGGATGATCGGCATGATCGCCATCGTGGTGGCCTGGATCCTTCTTCCGGCCGCGAGCTTCGCCGTGGCGATCGCCGAGGAAGCGCCGCGACCGGTGCTCGCCGCCTCGGGCGGTCGACATGTCTTCGTGTCGACGGACGGCGGGAGCGTGTCGACGGGTTTCGAGATCATGCACTTCGACGGCGAGTCCGGGCCCGCCGCAGGACGAGTCGTCGCCCGGGTGCCACGGCGGCCGGAGGCGATCGCGGCGTTCGGTGAGCGATGCTGGGTGGTGCTTCCGCCCTTCGACGCGGACAAGCCGCAGCGGGAGGTGGTGTCCTTCAAGGTCGCCCGCAATCCAGCGACGAATCTCTGGTACGCGGAGCCGGTCGGGAGATTCGAGGTGCTTCCGGTGTTGCCCCGCGAGCCGCGCCTGGTCGGCATGGTGGGTGATGTCGACGGCCCGGTCGCGGTCTTCCTGCCTTCGCAACGGGCGGCTCGCGGCATCGATCGAAACCCCGGTGAACCGGCGGCGCCCGTGGATGGCGTCGCGACCGAATCCGCGGAAGAGACAACAACCGAGTCGACGGTTCGAGCCGACGGCGTCGCGGAATCCGAAGCCCTCGATGGTGGGGCCACCTTCGTGATCGGGGACACGAATCGATGGAAATGGTCGGTCCAGCCGCCGCCGACGGATTTCCTTCGGGCTGGCGACGCGGTGCTCGGGGTCGGCGGCACGCCCGATGGGGTCCGGCCGGTGATGATCTGGACCGATGCCGCTGGAGGGGATGGAGCCGGTCGGGTGACTCGGCTTTCGACATGGGAAGAGGGGACGTGGCGATCCACCTCGCTCACGCTCGAGCGCGAGGCCCGTCCGCTCGCCGTGGTGCCGTCGGAGGGGTCGATCCTGCTGGCCAGTCGCACGGAGTCTGGAAGCGTGCTGCTCGACTACGTCCGCCCCGGCGAAGATGGTCGTGATTCGCTGTTGCGACTTGGCTCCGTCGAGTCGGCGGTCGCGGGCCCGCGGGCCACGGTGGTCGGGGTCGCCATGGGGCCCTGGCTCATCGACGCCGACGAGGAGGGGCTTCGAATCGCCGTCATCGATCCGCTCGGAGGTTCGGTCGGGGAGTCGGTTCGGCCGATCGACGAGACGGGCGAGTTCTCGCTGATCCATTTCCCGCTGACCGGAATCGCGATGATCTCGGCCTTGATGGCGGCCCTGCTCCTCCGGCCCTGGATCGAGCGTGCAGCCCCCCGTGAGCCGGTGCCGGGTCTTCGTTCGATGCCGCTGGCTCGCCGGATCGCGGCGTTGTGCATCGACCTGGTGCCCGGGGCGATGGTCACGATCGTGGCCTTCGACATCGATCCGGTCGAGTTTCTCGAGAGTTTTCGCTCGGGCGAGCCCGAAACGGCCGCGCCGGCCGTGTTCGCCATCGTCGTCACCGCGGTGACCGCGGGCCTCGGAGAGGTCCTCTTCGATCGTTCGCTTGGAAAGGCGATGGTCGGGGGGCGGGTGTCTTCCATCGACGGGACCCGGGGCACCGCCGTGCAGCGGGGCTTGCGGGCGCTCTTGAAGTTGATCGTGCTGCTCCTGCCACCCCTCGCCTTGCTGGTGGTGATCGATCCGCTCGGCCGCGGGATGCCCGAGCTCCTGAGTCGGACGTGCGTGACGACCCGTGATCGGGTCGATCCGGACGCCTCCGAGCCCGATTCGGGCCGCTCGAAGGCCGATTGAGGCTCGATCCGTCAGAAGCGCACGCAATGCGCGAATAATCGTCAGCTTTGGAGGATTCTCGACCCTGCAGCCGATGAGAGCTGCAGTCGGCGAATGGAGTCGCCGTGGATCGTCGCGCCTCGGTGCCCTGCATGCAGGGCTTCGGGTGCGGAATGAGAGGATCTCGTGACGGACGATCGTTCAGCGTCAAAGGCCCCCGAGGCCGAGGATTCATCCGCCGGTTCCACGTCGAGCGACGTGGCGGTGGCCCCGGACGTCGTTCGGGGTCGATCCTGGCAGTTCCCGCTCATCGCGATGTCCCTCGTCGCGATTCTGGCGGCGTTCTGGCACCGTTCCAACATTCAGGCGGCCGACGTCGATCCCGCGGCCCAGCTTCAGCTTGCCGAGACGCTGCTTGCCGAGGGCGACTACGAGACCGCCACGACGATCGTGGCGGCGGTCGATCCGACCCAGGATTCGATGGCGCCGCATCGACCATGGCATCAGGTGTTGGTCGCGGACTGCCTGGCGGCCAGGCATGCACCGATCGAGGCGGCGACGCCCGAGATCGCGTCGAGGATCGCGGACGCCTATCTCGAGGCATCCCGGATCGGCGCCAGGCTCTCGGAGCGGCAACGGCATCACCTCGCGATCTCCGAATCGAACGCGAATCGCCTCGACGAGGCGTCGGCGCGGTTCGGGACGCTGCTCGATGCACGGGACGTCGGAATCGCGACCGATGCCCGTACCAGGCGGCACGCATTGATGCAGCAGTCGCTGCTTCGGGACCTCGACGCCGGCGTCGAGCCGGCGGCACTGGCGGCTTCGGTCAATGCCCTGCTGGCCGAGGATCCCGGGCTCGGGATCGAGTCCTGGGCGGTCGGATTCCGAGCGAGACTCCGGATCCGCGAGGGT
>JAACEA010000144.1 GCA_009936695.1 Planctomycetia bacterium | reverse complement strand
CGGAAATATCGATACCCGTCGCCGCCCTGCGGGACCATGAGGGTCGCCTTGTCGCCGACGATCACCACGTTGTTCTGCGGCAGTTCGAAATCGGCGGGCAGTCCGAGCTGGGACGGCTGGGGAAGGACCTTCCCGTCATACCAGGTGAAGGGAATGTCCTCGCCGCCGGACTGCTCGTTGCCGGCGAACACCATCTTCACGATCTCCGTGGATGGATACTGGTCGTCGGTGGAGTCGGTCGCCTCGCAGATCACGGTCCTGGGGTCCCCGAGATCGAGCGGCTGGAACGCCGCGTCGACGATGTGACAGGCCATGTCGCCGAGCGCCCCGCAACCGAAGTCGCGAACACCTCGCCAGGCGAACGGGTGATAGGCCTTGCCGAGATACGGTCGTTCCGGGGCCACGCCGAGCCACAGATCCCACTCGAGGTTCTCCGGAACCGGGTCGCTGCCCGCACCCCGGGGATTGCCCTGGGGCCACCAGCCGTTGGGCCGGTCGCTCCATGCGTGGATTTCCTTGATGCGTCCGCAGATCCCATCGCGAACCCCCTGCATGCATCGCTGCTTCATGACGCGGGACGCGTTCTGGGTACCCATCTGCGTCGCCAGGTTCGGATTCGCGATCGCCTTCTCACGGAGCGCGCGGCACTCGTGGACCGAATGGGCCAGCGGCTTCTGACAGTAGACGTGCTTGCCGGCGTTCATCGCGGTCATCGCGATGATCGCGTGCATGTGGTCCGGCGTCGTCACGGAGACCGCATCGATCCGGTCACCCATGGTGTCGAACATCTCCCGGTAGTCGACGAAGGTCTTCGCGTCGGGGTGCTTCGCCGACGCCGAGCCGAGATTTCCTCGATCGACGTCGCAAAGGGCGACGATCGCCACTTCCGGATGGGCGGCGATCTGACCGAGGTCGCTCGCGCCCATGCCGCCGACTCCGACCGACGCGACGTTCGTCTTCTGGAGGACGCCGCCGCGACCGAGCGTCGGACGCCAGCCTGCGAGCACGATGCCGGAGGCGGCCGCCGACTTGATGAAGCTTCGGCGTCCGAAGTTCGCTGAAAGGTGATCCGTCATGACGGGCTTCTCCTGACCGTGGCGTCGAGCCTCGGTGATTTCATGTCTCTGGGGTGTACGAACCGAGTGACCGGCCGGATCGCCGGGTCACCCTGAATGCTAGCGTTCGACCGGTCGATCGGCACCTGAAATCCGCTTGACCCGGAGATCCTTGTAGTGAACGACGGCCCCGTGGCCACAGAATCCGAGGTGTCCGGATCGCCGATCCAGCCCCGGATGATCCGCCCCGCTGAGCGTCCCGTTCGCGACCGCCTCGTCGAGATCGACGTCGGTGATCACCACCCCGTTCAACGTGACCCGGACCCGACGACCCTCGACCCGGATCTCCTCGTGATTCCATGAGCCGGTCGGGACCTGATAGCCCCGCAGGCTCGGTGCGATGCCGTAGATGGAACCATGACGCTGCCAGTTCTTGAGGCCCGCGTATCCCGGCGCGGCGTTGTCGAGCACCTGGATCTCCATGCCCACGTAGGCCGCGTCGCCGGTGAGCGGGGCTCGAACCGCGATGCCGTTGTTCGCACTAGGCGGAATCTTGAAGTCGAAACGAAGAATGAAGTCGTCGTACTGCTCGACGGTCCGAAGATCACCCCCGGCCCGTTTGGGATACGTTCGAATCGCCCCGTCCTCGACGCCGTAGCCCTCGGTGTTTCCCACCCAGCCATCGAGATTTCGACCGTTGAAGATCGGCTTGAACGCGGGATCGTCGTGGCCGAGGCGGGCGATCGAGACCTTGTCGAGCAGGATCGCCGTCTCGGATCCACCGTCTTCGTCCCCGATGCTTCGGAACACGAGACGAGGTTCATCGCCCGCCTTCGACGCGACCGGCACGTCGAGATCCACGAAGCAGCGCTTCCAGCGCCCCGCCTCGATGGGCGGGGCTTCGGCGAGGGTTCGTCCGTCGGCGTTCTCGATCGACACCGAGACGCGGGATCGATCCGGTCCCCATCGGGCGAGCGAGAAGGCGATCCGATGGGCGCCGCCCGCTGCAAGCGTGGAATCGGGAATCAACATCGAGGCGCTCGCGCCGGTCTTCGACGGAAGGAACGCGACCTCCCCTTCGTACCATTCCTCCCCCGCCGAGAGCCCATGCTCGGCCGTCGACCAGTACCGACCACCGGACTCCTTCGAGAAGTTCCATTCACCTCGGTGCGATTCGAATTCGGGGTTGCCGATGGGAACCGGAACCAGGGTGACCGGGGGTGTCGCCGATGCGATCCCGGAAAGCAGGGCGATCACGATGATGAGAGGCGATGCGTGCATGGTGGATATCCTAAGGGAGCGAGGTCGCCGATTTCGTACTGAACAGGATGAAACGCCATGAACCCGCTGCTCGAGGACAGAGCCTCGGACCGATTGCTGATACTTCGATCGAACCGGCTTCTGGCGGCAGGGTTTCAAAATGGGTTCTCCACCGCGATCGGGCCGGATGATCGGTTGTTCGATCTCGCCGCAGCCGGCTCGAGTCACCTCCGGACCGATGCCGTGACGACCGCCGCATCCCTGCGACGCTTCGCAGCCGCATTCGGCGAGGGGCTGGCGGTCACGACCGTGACCCAGGTCCATGCCGCGAACGTCGTGATCGCACCAACCACCCCGGAGACCGAAGCCGACGCGATCATCGTGGAGGACTCCGAGACGATCGCCGCGGTTCGAACCGCGGATTGCGTGCCCATCCTGCTCGGCTGCCCCAGAACCGGTCTTGCAGCGGCCGTGCACGCCGGCTGGCGCGGCATCGTCGCCGACGT
>JAACEA010000143.1 GCA_009936695.1 Planctomycetia bacterium | reverse complement strand
GTACCTGCTCGTGACCTGGGTGATGCTCATCACCCGCCGGCATCTCATCGACCGGCTTCGTCGCAAGCAGGTACGGCCCACCAATCTGAGTCTGGGAGGTGATCCGGAGGTACGGGCGACGCCACCGTCGAAGCAGGAGGGCGCGATCGAGCGGGACGAGCATCGTCAGCGGCTTCTCGCTCGCGTCGCGGAACTCCCGGCCCTCCAGCAGGAGGTGATCACGCGGGCTTACCTGCAGGGCTTCACGCTCCGGGAGGTCGCCGAACAGTTGGAATCGCCGCTCGGAACGGTCAAATCGGCCCTGAGTCGAGGTCTGGCGAGACTACGGGATCGACTTGCGGACGAGCAGCGGGCGGCGGACCGATGAGTCGTGGTGGTACGTGGTCCGAGAAACATCGAGAACGCTTTTTTTCTCGAATGATGCAGCCGATCGGTGGTTGGATGCGGATGGGGAAATCGCGTCCGCTTCGGTTCTTTCGAGTGCCTGGATGTGCGTCGGGTTGATTCAGCGACTGGGGCGTCTTCGGTGACACCGCAGGGCTTCCAGAGGCGGGGCCGTCCCTCTGAACGAGGGATATCTCGAGAGTCTGGAACGAAATCGTCTCGGAAGTATCTGAGTCGATGGATGGAACAAGGTCGTTGAGATCGCCGGTGAACGGCGGCTCGAACGACCTCGAGAAGTTCTTTGAGCGGAGTTTTCGTGCGAGGTCCGCCTCGCAGTCGTTAATATCCGGTCGGCTGGCTTCGATGGACGACGACTCGATTTCGTCGTGAAGGAGCCCGAACGGAATGCATGGAGCGTGGTTTTCAAGATGTTGTTGACGGAGCCATTGGCGGTGGACGAACTACGAGATCTCGCGATCCTCGAAACCCTCGGACTTCTCGAAGAAGTCGACGAGGTCAGGTTCGAGCGTGCCTTCGCGGGGTTGTCACCCGATCAGCAGGCCGAGCTTCTCGACCTCCAGTCGGCGGTGGCGGTGGAGATCGCCGCGGCGGGTGACGAGGAGCCGGATCGTGCCCTGCGGTACAAGGTGCTGGCTCGACTCACCTCTGAAATCGAAAAGGATGCGTCCGAGTGTGGTCCGATCGCGTCGATCGGCGATCGTGTTCGAGCGCTCGGCAGCGATGCTCGGATGGCGCACCGCTCGACCTCGACCATGGCGGAGACGGACGTGGAATCCGAGATGGACGTTCGACGGATGCGTCGAAGTTCCATGATCTGGCGGGCGGCGACGTTCGTGCTCGGCTCGAGCCTCATCGCACTGATCGTGATCCAGCAGCAGACCGCGAGTCTCAGCAGCCGGCTGCTCGACCTCGCGGACAACAACATCTCGCTGAAGGAACTCCAGGGCCGGCTCGACGGCATCGGATTTCCCGAGAACGAAGCCCGTCTCCTCTTCGACTCCTCGACGGCACGGTCGGTCGCGATGGCGGGATCCGCCGGCGCCGGCATTCTCGTGATCGAGGAGGCCGGCGAGCTACCCGGTCACGGCATGATGATGCTGTTCGACATGCCTGCGTCGACGGAGGTCGAACTCGTCGCGTTCGAACCGGATTCGTCCGCATCGGTGGTCGTGCTCTTCGAGGGTGTGGTCGGTCGATTTTCCGCCTCCCCGATCGATCTCGACGGACGCGCCCTCCAGGGCCTCGCCTTCGAGATTCGCGAGGCCGGCACCGGCAAGGTCCTGCTGAAGAGCAGCCTGGCCTGACCGCGCCCGGTGGAAGGCGACCCGCCGGCCCGTTCCGTCCCGTGGTCGATTCAATTGGAAACCGCACCTCGTGCCCGTCATCTTCGACGGGCACGTGTTCGTTTCGGGATCGACGACTCGTCGCGGGTCCGGATGGGGCGGGTCAGCCGTCGGCCCGCGACGACCATTCGAACTCGAGGGGTTCGAGCTTGGCCGCGACTTCGGCGCGTTCGGTCTGAAGTCGCCTGGTCTTCTTCCCGTCGGTGTACACGTCGGGATCCATCATCGACTCGTCGATCTCGCGGATCCGCGACTCGCAGCGCTCGATCCTCGACTCGAGATCCTTGGTCGAGAGCTTCGCGAGTTTCGAGGTGGTGTTCTTCTTCGGCGTGTCTCGCTTCGTCGCCGAGGGGCGGTCGCCGGAGCTGTTCCGGTTTCGCGCCGCCTTCGTCGACGAAGCTGCGAGTCTCGCCTCCTCCGCCTCCGCTCGGCGTTGATTCTCGATCTCCAGCCACTGCGAATAACGGCCGTTGAAGATTCGGACGGAGCCGTCACCGTCGAACACCAGGAGCACGGTGCAGGTGGCTTCGATCAGGGCGCGATCATGGCTGATGAGGAAGATCGCGCCGCCGCGTCCCTTCTTCGCGTCGCCATAGTCGAGCAACGCCTGCTCGAGTCGTTCGGCACTGGGGATGTCGAGGTGGTTGCTCGGTTCGTCGAGCACCAGAAGATTGAGCGGGCAGGCGACGAGGCCCGCGAGCACCATCCGGGCCCGTTCCCCTCCCGAGAGCAGCTTGATCTGTTTCTCCATCTCGCGACCGGTGAAGAGGAAGGCGCCGGCGAGGTTGCGAGCCTCCTGTTCGCGGACCTGGCCGTTCGGATCCGCGTCACCCATGGTCTTCTGGAGGTACTGCCAGACCTCCCGATCGGGGTCGATGTGGTCCTGGTTCTGCCGAAACCAACCGACCGAGAGACGTGGACTTCGACGAATCGTGCCGGCGTCGGCTTCGATGTCACCGAGCATGCTTCGGATCAGGGTCGTCTTGCCCGCACCGTTCGGACCGATGACGCCGATCCGATCACCGGGGCGGAGGCTGAGCGAGAGATCGTCGAAGAGCTGGTGATCGTCGTAGGCCTTGGAGAGGTGCTCGACCGCGATGAGCACGTCGCCCGCCCGTGGCGGCTTGGGCAGGTTCAGCGACATCACGTCCAGTTCGATCGGCTTCTCGGAGAGTTCCTCCTGCTTGAACCGATCGAGACGGGCTTCGCGACCACGCGCCTGCTTGGCCCGCTGCCCGCCCTTGTACTTGCGGATGTACGCCTCTTCGGCGCGGATCTTGTCGAGTTGCTTCGCGTGGATCCGGCCTTCGACGAGTTTTCGTTCGCGGCGCTGTTCGATGAAGGCGTGGTAGTTCCCCGGGTACTCGCGGACCTGGCCGAGTTCGACCTCGACGATCCGGTTGACGACCCGGTCCAGCAGCCAACGGTCATGACTCACCAGGATCACCGCGCCGTTGAACTCCTCGGCGAGGAAGTTCTCGAGCCACTGGCGGCCGTTGATGTCGAGGTGGTTCGTGGGTTCGTCGAGGAGCAGCAGGTCCGGCGACTCGAGGAGCAGGCGGGCGAGTCCGAGGCGGGCCTTCTGGCCTCCCGAGAGGGTGTCGACCGGCTGGTCGAACCGGTCGTCGGTCAATCCCAGCCCGTGCAGGGTGGCGTCGACGCGATGATCGACGGCATAGCCGCCGAGCGCCTCGAGCTGGGTGTCCAGTTCGGACTGCCGGGACATGAGGCGTTCGAGTTCGTCGGGCTCGGCGGTCGCCATCGCCTCGTAGACCTGTTCGAGTTCCTTCTGCGCGGTCTCGAGGCGTTCGAAGGCTCGGCCCGCGGCCTGTCGCAGCGTGTCACCCGGAACGAACTCCGGGTGCTGCGAAAGATGCCCGACCCGGACCCCTCGGGCGAGCTGCATGTCCCCATGGTCCGGGGTCAGCTCGCCGGTGATCACCTTGAGCAGGGTGCTCTTGCCCGCCCCGTTGCGGCCGACCAGACCGATCTTCTCGCCGGGTTCGACCGACAGCGTCGCACCGTCCAGGACGGTGCGGGTCGAGAATTCGTGGCGGATGCCGGCGAGCGTGAGAAGTGGCATGGGGTCGGGGAGTGTACC
>JAACEA010000142.1 GCA_009936695.1 Planctomycetia bacterium | reverse complement strand
TGATCGCCCCTGCCACCGACAACTTCTCCACGATCGACGCCCGGCGGTCGGCGTAGAATTCCAGCGTGACCACTTCCCCCCCGGCAGAACAGGCTCCCGTCGCCGACGCCTATCGCGGCCCGCAGTGGGAGACGCCCGCGATGCGTCAGTTCACGCGGTTCAAAGCGGCCCACCCGGACTGTCTGCTGTTCTTCCGCATGGGCGACTTCTACGAGCTCTTCGGACCGGACGCGGAGACCGCGCATCAGGCGCTCGGCATCACCCTCACCGAACGCTCCAAGGGGATGCCGATGGCCGGGGTACCGCACCACGCCGCCGAGGGGTATCTCCGTCGACTCGTCGAACAGGGATTCCGCGTCGCGGTCTGCGACCAGATCCAGGATCCCAAGGACGCGAAGGGCGTGGTCGATCGCGCGGTGACCCGCGTGCTCACCCCGGGGACGCTCGTCGACGAGACGCTGCTCGAAGCGGGGCGCGAGAACCTCGTGGCGTCGGTGGCCCCGGGCGAGGACGATCGGGTCGCGATCGCGGTGGCCGAACTCTCGACCGGGGCGTTCGTCGTCCAGGTGTGCGACCGCGTCGAACTCGCCGACGCGATCGCCCGACACGCTCCGAGCGAACTCCTGCTCCCCGAACCCGGCGATCTCCCCGAGGGCGACGCGATCGACGACGGCCTCGCGGAGACGATCGACGCGGCGCTGACCCATCGCCCGGGCTGGAACTTCTCGATCGACGAGTGCGAACGGCTGCTTCGGGATCACTACGGCGTCGCGAGCCTCGAGGCTTTCGGACTCGCGCCCGGGGATCCCGCGACCGCCGCTGCCGGTGGTCTCCTCCGGTACCTCCTCGAGACGCAGGCCGCCGACGGCGACACGAAGCCGCTTCCGCATCTGCGTCCGCCCCGCCATCGCCACGACGATCGCTGCATGCGACTGGACCTCTCGACGCTCCGCAGCCTCGAGATCGAACGGACCAGCCGAAGCGGCGACGTCGCCGGCTCGCTCCTCTCGGTGTTTCCGCACTGCCGGACCGCGATGGGTCGACGGGCCCTGCGACGACGACTCTGCTGGCCGCTGCTGGACGCGGAGGAGATCGGCAAGCGACATCGCGCGGTCGGCGGACTCATCGAGGACCGTGACGCCGCGGACCAGGTTCGTGCCGCGATCACCGGCGTCAACGACGTCTCCCGGATCGCCGGGCGGATCGCGGTCGGGCGGGCGACCCCGCGGGACGCGGTCGCCCTCGGACGCAGCGTCCTCGCCGCCATCCCGCTGGTCGAGATGCTCGGCTGCCGACCGGCATTCGACACCACTCATCAGCAGCTCGAGTCCGCGGTCGCTCGGCTGGTGCCGCTGGCCGAGCGGATCGGCCGCACCTGCATCGACGACGCCCCGACCCATCTTCGCGAGGGCGGCCTCGTCCGCGACGGCGTCGACGAGGAACTCGACGAGGCGCGAAGCCTGGAACGCGACGCCACCGAATGGCTCGCCGCCTACCAGGTCCGGATCGTCGAGGAAACCGGGATCGGTGCGCTCAAGGTCGGCTTCAACCGGGTGTTCGGCTACTACATCGAGGTCAGTCGGGCGAACGACGCGAAGGTTCCCGCGAACTTCGTGCGCAAGCAGACCCTCAAGAACGCCGAACGCTACATCACCGACGAACTCAAGACGTTCGAGGACAAGGTGCTCACCGCGGGCGCCCGAGCCATCGAGCGGGAGAAGCGGATCTTCGCATCGCTCTGCGCCGCGATCGCCGACGCCCTCGAACCGATCGCCGCCTTCGGTGACGCCATCGCGGAGATCGACTGCACGGCCTGCCTCGCCGAGACCGCGCATCGACTGGGCTGGGTCCGCCCGGAGATCGACGACACCACGACGCTCGAACTGGTCGAAGCCCGTCACCCCGTGCTCGACGCCTCGATGCGCGACCGATTCGTCCCGAACGACTGCCGGCTGGGATGCGACGACGTCCCCTCGACCGTCGCCCTCATCACCGGGCCCAACATGGC
>JAACEA010000141.1 GCA_009936695.1 Planctomycetia bacterium | reverse complement strand
CGGCCAGCACCTCCCCCTCGGGGGTGCGAACCGTCGAGACCGACCTGGTGCTTCGCTTCCTTCGTCAGGGTGTCGAGATCGAGAGCCGGGTGACGAGTCGGATGCGCACCGACGCCGAGGGTGCGTTGGTGTTCATGGAGATCGTGCAGCACCTCGGTGAACGTCCGCTGGTCGCGACGTGGCGGTTTCGTGGGGACGAGGTGGAGGAAACGC
Source organism: Planctomycetia bacterium (assembly GCA_009936695.1). Lineage (GTDB taxonomy): Bacteria > Planctomycetota > Phycisphaerae > Phycisphaerales > SM1A02 > UBA12014. The sequence continues at coordinate 4,421 of JAACEA010000141.1, read as the reverse complement.
GTTCCCAGGGCGGACGTTCCGAGACGACGCGACATCCGCGTCCGGCGTCGCCCTGGTTCGCGCCGGACGCCGCGATGGCCCGGGTGATGGCGGATCCGACCGACGAGCCCATTACGCTGCGGGTCGTGGATCCCGCGAACGGGATCGTGCCGTTGCCCGTCACGTATCGCCGACTCGGGACGTCGACGATCGAAGTCGACGGTCGTCGAATCGAGGGCGTGCGATGGGAGATCCGCCAGCCGGATGCGCCGGTGGTGGTGGAGGTGGTCGATGCCGGCGGGACGACGCTGTCGAGTCGGACCCTCCTCGGGGCCGGACTGGGCGAACTCGAGATCGTCCGCACCACCCGCGCTCGGGCGATGGCCGGGGCCCGGGCGGGCGTCGATCTCCTGGATGCGGGACAGGTGCGTCCGATGTTCGAGGGCGGGGGCCTTCGCCCGGACCGCGTCGAGACGCTGACGATGCGGATCACGCCCCGTGCCGGTTCGTTGCCCGCCTTCGTCGACGGGGGTGCGCAGCGGGTCCGTCGGGATGGCGACGCGTTGCTGGTGACCGTGACGCCGGGCCAGACGTCGCCCTGTCCGGAGATCTCGGAGGACCACCTCGCAGCGACGCCGATCGCCGATCACGAGGACCCCGCGGTCCGTCGATTCGCGAATCGCGGATCCCGAGGCGCGACGACGGTTGAGGAGACGGCCGAGCGGCTTCGTCGCGCCGTGCATCGTCATGTCGATCGCAAGGGACTGGCGACGGCGTTCGCCTCCGCGAGCGAGACCGTCCGGGACCGACAGGGTGACTGCACCGAACACGCGGTCCTGCTCGCCGCCGCGCTTCGATCCAGGGGGATCGCCAGTCGGGTGGTGAATGGGTTGGTCTGGATTCCCTCGGCGGACGGCCGCGAAGGCGTCTATCTCTGGCACATGTGGACGCAGGCCGTCGTCGACGGGCGATGGATCGATCTCGACGCCACCCTTCCGCCCGACGGCCCGGGATTCCACGCCGGCCACCTCGCCATCAACACCGGGGACCTCTCGCCCGCCTCGTTCAATGCGACGGGAACCGCGATGCTCGAGGTCTTCGGTTCGATCGACATCACGATCCTCGATGGAGATCCGGGCCCATGACCGACCTCGAACTGGAGCGGGTCGCCGATCCGCCGGTGATGCCGACTCGTCCGTCCGACGGTCACAAGGGGACCTTCGGAACCACGTTGGTGGTGGGGGGTGCGACGGGGCCGCGACGGATGCTCGGAGGTCCTTGCCTCGCCGCCCGAGCGGCGTTGCGGACCGGGTGCGGGCTCGCGGTGCTCGGGGTTCCGGAATCGCTCGCGACCGCGGCGCTCTCGATCGTTCCGGAGGCGACCGCGATTCCTCTTGCGATCGCCGACGACTGCGAGGTCGGTGCGATCGAGGCGGTCCGGGAGGTGGCGTCCACGGCGCACTCGATCGTGTGCGGCCCGGGACTCGGTGCGCCGGCCGGGGTCGAGGCCCTGGTCGACGCGGTCGCGGATCTCGAGGATCGCCCCCGGGTCCTCGACGCCGATGCGTTGAACGCGCTGGCGGGCACCACGCGGACCACGCTGCACGGGCCGATCGTGCTGACGCCCCATCCCGGTGAATGGAACCGGCTCGCCCGTCGGCTCGGCATCGAACGCGATGCGATCTCGAGTGCCGGTCGGCCCCGGGCGGCGGCGGAGCTCGCGCGACGCCTCGACGGAGGTGGCGGTCCGGTGGTCGTCGTTCTCAAGGGCGACCGCACGGTGGTCAGCGACGGTCGGCGATTCTGGCGTTGCGAGATGGCGAATCCCGCGTTGGCGACCGCGGGAAGCGGCGACGTGCTCGCCGGCGTCATCGGGGGCCTGCTCGCGCAGTTCCATCCGCGTGCCGGTGCACCGGCGCGGGCGCCGATCCTCGACGCGTTCGATCTCGCCTGCCTGGGCGTGTCCCTGCATGCGGAGGCCGGGGCGGGTTGGCGACGACGACACGGTGACGCCGGATTGCTCGCGCACGAACTCGCCGACGAGCTTCCCGCGGCCCGCGGCCGTCTGCTCGCGTCGTCGTGACGCGCGCGGGTCTTGATACACTCGCCCGAATGGACAAGACCGAAACCGTCGTCGACGCCGATCGCTGGCACCTTGATGTGTCGGACATGACACCCGGAACCCGGGTGGACGGGGTCTATGCGATCCTCAACCCGCAGGTCAGCGCGAGCCGCTCCGGCAAGCCCTTCCTCAAGTGCATCGTTCGCGACGCCTCGGGGCGGGTGAACGGTCGCATGTGGTCGGTCGAGGAGAACATCCTCGCGTCCATCTCGGGCGCGGCCTTCGTCTCGATCTCGGGCTCGTGCGAGAACTTCAACGACCAGATCCAGTTGAAGATCGAACGGATCGAGGCGGCGGAGGTCGACGCGGAGGAGCTGACCCGGCTCCTGCCGACCAGCCGACGCGACATCGAGACCATGTTCGCCGAACTCCGCGGGATCCTCGACACGGTGAACGATCCCTCGCTTCGGGCGCTGGTGGACGCGTACCTCTCCGATGCGAACTTCGCCGGTCGGTTCAAGCATTCGCCGGCGGCGATCTCGATCCACCACGCGTATCTCGGGGGTCTGCTGGAGCACACGTTGCAGCTTCTGGTCGCGGCGAACGCGATTCTCCCGAACTATCCGGAGCTCGATCGCGACGTGGTGCTCGTCGGTCTGTTCCTGCACGACTCGGGCAAGGTGCTCGAATTCGATGTCGATCGATTCGAGTACACCCGGCGGGGCAACCTTCTCGGTCACCTGATGGACGGAGTCGTGATGCTCGAGACGTACTCCGCCAAGGTCCGCGTCGCAGGCGGTCCGCCGCTCGCGCCGGATGCGAAGCTCGCGATCCAGCACGTGATCGCCAGTCACCACAACCGGCCGGAGTACGGGGCGATCAAGCGGCCCGCGACCCCGGAGGCGATCTTCTGCAGTCGGCTCGACGATCTCGACGCCGCCACCCAGATCGCGCTCGATGCGGCGGATCGGGATCGTGAAGCCGGTGATTTCACCGAACAGATCCATGCGCTCGACGGCGTGCGGATCTACCGACGCCGACCCTTCGACTCCTGAAGTCCTCGAGCCGGGACCGGACTCACCGGAACGCGCCGCGGATCGACGACGACAGCCGGTCGAGGTCCGTCGTGGCGTGAAGCGGAAACGCCCAGGTGCGGTCCGCCGCGATCGCCATCGCCCCTCTTCGTCCGGCCTGGGTTCGCACCACCGCGGCGGTGGCCGCGAGTTCGTCGGCGTTCGAACGCCGGGCGGCATCGATCGCGAGGCGGAGTTCCCGGAATGCGGCGCGACGGGGCTCGCTGGCGACGGGGGCCGAGGCGATCGCATCGAGCAGACGCGGCCGGAGCGTCGATTCGGCACGCCCCAGGTCGGGATCGTTGCGGAGGCGATGCAGTCGCGTGGGATCCCCCTCGGGATCGAACGCCGGCCCCTCGAGCGGGAGCCGACAGGTCGCGGTCGCGACGAACTTCGGAGCGAGCGCATCGGCGTGTTCCGGCCCGAGCCAGCCGCGAATCCAACCTTCCATCGCGTCGTCGTAGACGCCGCCGCCGATGCCGTGCACGAAACCGTCGCACGCCGCGAGCCGTGTCATCGCGGTGGCGAGCAGGGCCCGCGGTCGCAGGGTCGCGGGGTCGAGCGGGTCGCCCGCGAGGACGGGAACCCGCCCGTCGGGTGTGGCTCTCCAGAGCGGCAGCTCCAGCGTCGTGCCTCTGGCCAGCGGACGGGCCACGCCGCGCGGGGGGCGACCGCCGCGTAGTTCGGCCCGGCCCTGTCGGTGAGCCTCGACGGCACGGTCATGGGCCAGCGCCGCGGCTTCGGGATCGGCGGCGAGTCGATCGAGGAACCACGTGCCGATCGGCGTTTCGAGCAGGCGGCTCATCGATCGCCTGGGGATCGCTCCGGTCCACGGGCCGGCGAGCGTCATCGCCGCGGTGCCGAGCTGCATCGCCGCGTTCTCCGAGTCGGCCGCGGCATCGATCGCGGCGCGGATCGCATCGATGCCCGCGGACACGCTGGGCAGGAAGTCCCCGGCGGGCGGATGGCCGCACGGAGCGGCGGGGCGATCCCGCGATCCGTGTCCGTTCGCGGCCGGCAACGCCCGCCATTCGAGTCGACGCAGGTCCGGGCCCGACCCGCTGGGAAGCGCGATCAGGCCGCCTTCGTCCGCATCGTGATCCGCGAGGAGATGGAGTGGTCGTAGTGCGGGGTCGGCGTCGACCATGCCGGCGAGGGCGAGATCCTTGGCGAGGATCCCGGGATGCCAGATGGACGCCTGATGCCCGGTGGCCACGATGGTCGCATCGGCGTCGAGTTCGAGGGCCACCCGGGTGGCGGTCCGCACCGGACCGAGCGGATCGGGTCGATCGGCTCGCACCGCCGCG
>JAACEA010000140.1 GCA_009936695.1 Planctomycetia bacterium | reverse complement strand
GGGTCTCGCTCTCGGTGGGCTCGACCATGAGGGTCCCGGGAACCGGCCAGCTCATGGTGGGGCCGTGGAAGCCGTAGTCCATGAGTCGCTTGGCCACGTCGTCGATCTTGATTCCTGCGGACTTGTCAAAGGGGCGGCAGTCGACGATGAACTCGTGGGCGCAGCGGCCGTTCTCGTTGGTGTAGAGGATGTCGAAGTGGCCGGTGAGCCGGGTGGCCATGTAGTTGGCGTTGAGGATCGAGATCTCGGTCGCTCGGGTCAGTCCCTCGCCGCCCATCATCGCGATGTACATCCAGGAGATCGGGAGGATGCTCGGAGATCCGTACGGCGCCGCCGAGACCGGTCCCATCGCGAACTCACCGGCGTCGATGGGTCGAATCACCGGGTGGCTCGAGAGGAACGGCTTCAGTTCATCCGTCACGCCGATCGGTCCCATGCCGGGGCCACCACCGCCGTGCGGGATGCAGAACGTCTTGTGCAGGTTGAGGTGGCAGACGTCGGCACCGATGTCGGCGGGCCGGACGAGTCCGACCATGGCGTTCATGTTCGCGCCGTCCATGTACACCAGGCCACCGGCCTCGTGGATGAGATCGCACATCGTCCGGACTTCGGCTTCGAAGACGCCGTGGGTGGATGGGTAGGTGATCATGATCGCGGCGAGCCGATCCCGGTTCGCTTCGATCTGCGTCTTCAGGTCGTCGAGGTCGATGTCGCCCGATTCGTCGCACTTGACCGGGACGACCTTCATGCCCGCGACCACCGCGCTGGCGGGGTTGGTTCCGTGCGCAGAGAGCGGAATGATGCAGACGTCGCGATTGCGATCGCCACGATGCTCGTGATACGCCTTGATGGTCATCAGCCCCGCGTACTCGCCCTGACTCCCGGCGTTCGGTTGCAGGCTGATTCCGGCGAATCCGGTGATCTCGGACAGCCACGACTCCAGCGATTCGAACAGGCCGGTGTAGCCCTTCCACTGCTCTTCGGGAGCGAACGGATGGAGCGCGCCGAATTCCGGCCAGGTGACCGGGGCCATCTCGCTGGCTGCATTGAGCTTCATCGTGCACGAGCCGAGCGGGATCATGGTGTGGGCGAGCGAGAGGTCGCGCGACTGCAGTTCGGTGATGTACCGGAGCAGCGTGGTCTCGGTCCGGTGCTCATGGAACACGGGGTGGGTCATGTAGGCCGTCGTTCTGGCGACCGCTTCGGGGAAGTCCGTGTCGACTTCGGCGAGAACCACGTCCACATCGAATGCGGCGGCACCGAAGCACGACCAGATGTCGTGGATGTCCTCGACGAGGACCGTCTGGTCGACGCTGATGCCGAGACTTCCGTCTCCGAAGTTGCGCACGTTGATCCGCTTCGCGGCGAGTCGTTCGAGCACCGTGTCGACGCCGCCCTTGGGCCGAACGCGGATGGTGTCGAAGAACGGTCCCTCGTGGATGACGTGACCGAGTCGGCGGAGACCTTCGGCGAGGGTGCAGGAGAGGGATCGAACCCGGGTGGCGATGTTTCGAAGACCTTCGGGGCCGTGGTAGACGCCGTAGAAGCCGGCGATGATCGCGAGCAGGACCTGGGCGGTGCAGATGTTGCTCGTCGCGCGGTCGCGGCGAATGTGCTGTTCACGAGTCTGGATCGCCATCCGAAGGGCGGGCTCGCCGTGGACGTCCTTGCTGACGCCGATGAGTCGGCCGGGCATCCGTCGAACGAGCTTCTCCCGGACGGCCATGTAGGCGGCGTGGGGTCCACCAAGGCCCATGGGAACACCGAATCGCTGGGTGGAACCGATCACGATGTCCGCGCCCCATTCACCGGGAGGCGTGAGCAGCGTCAGGGCGAGCGGATCCGCCGCCACGACCACCATGCCGCCGGCGGCATGAACGCGTTCCGCGAGAGGGCCGTGATCGCCGATGCGTCCATCCGTCGCCGGATACTGGACCAGGACGCCTGCGAACTCGCGCGATTCGAGGTCGATCGCCGCGAGGTTGCCGATGAGGACTTCGATGCCGAGACCCTTGGCCCGCGTCTCGATGACGCCGATGGTCTGCGGGTGGCAGTCGTCGGCGACGAAGAACGCCTTGCGCCCGGTCTGGGTGGCGCACATCGACATCGCTTCCGCGGCGGCCGTCGCTTCGTCGAGCAGCGACGCGTTCGCGATCGGCATCGCGGTGAGATCCGCGATCATCGTCTGGAAGTTGAGCAGTGCCTGAAGCCGTCCCTGGGAGATCTCCGCCTGGTACGGCGTGTACTGCGTGTACCACCCCGGATTCTCGAGCACGGTGCGCAGGATCACCGAGGGCGTGATGGTGCCGTGATAGCCCATGCCGATGTAGCTGCGCCAGACTTCATTCCGGTCCGCCAGCGATCTGATGCAGGCCAGCGCCTCCTGCTCGCCCGGTGTCGAGGTCCGCGCTTCGGTGAACACCACGTCGTCGCGAAGCTCGAGTGGTCGACCATCCCGGATGCTGGCGGGAATCGCTTCCGCGATCAGATCCGAGAGCCGCTCGAGACCAAGGGCGGAGAGCATCGCATCGGTTTCGCCGGCGTCCGGCCCGAGGTGTCGTCGGGGGAAGTCGTCGGTCGGCGAGAGCGATGATCGGAGGTGGTTCGAAGCCGTCTGAGGGGTGGTCTTGGCCATGGCGTCGGCGAACTTTCGAATCGTGGGATGGAGGGTCGGATCGACGTGGATCCAGGTCGTCGAGTATAGATGGTCCGCATGGTGAAATCGCCTCGCGAGCCCGACTCCACGACGGGGTCCACCCCGATTCCCGGAATGCCGACGCCGATCGAGGTTCGGCGGGGTCGGGCCGCCGCGGTTCTGGGACTGCTGGGGATTCCGGCGGCTGGAATCACGGCGATCGCGGGGCTCGGACTGGGGCTGGCGGGCCTTCGATCGCTTCGGCCGGGATGGTCGATTCTGGGAACGATCGTTTCTCTGTTCGTGCTTGCGGGTTGGCTTGGCGGCCTGGTTGGATTCCTCGAGCTTGCAACGTCGAAACCCATGCCCGCGGGAATCATCGCCCAAGGTAATCGCCTCGGATCGGCGGTGGCCCAGGTGATCGCCCGAGGGGTCGATCCGACGGATCCGCAGACCCCGCCCGACTCGGTCATCGAGGAGATCGTCGAAGGGCTGCCCCAGTCCCTGCGTCGTCACATGGAGTCGACGCCGGGGCTTCTGGCGATCGAGACGCTTCCCCGGCTTCCAGGCTGCCTGCTTCGCTGGCGCATCGGTCCACCGGTCGATCCGGATGATCTCGCGCCGGTCACCGAAGTCGATCCGAAGCGGGGGGGCATCTATCTCTATGCCGCGGACGGCCGGATGATCGTGGGCTACCGCCGGGCGCTCGATCCGACCCTTCGTGGCATCCAGTTGGACGATCCGGACGACGCCGTCGTCAGGCGACTCGTACCTTTCGCTCGCTCGATCACGGATCGCGCAAAGACCCTCGGGGGCCGCCTTCCCGAGTCCGCGGAGGTGGTGCGCCTTCTGGATGAAGTACCGCCGCGTGGAAGATCGCCGCGGTACCGACCCCGTCCGGGCGGTCGGTTCGATCTCGTCGATCCCGAATCCGGGCGGCGCGTGACCTTCGCCGCGTTCGGTGGCGTGATGCTTCCGCTTCAATGACGGCCCTTGTCACGTGGACGGACGTCACAGGTCGCCTAGAATCCGGCTCTGTCGTCCCGCCTCTCGTCCGATCCTCCCGCGGAGTCGCCGCCATGCGCACCCACGTCGTTCGCCCGCTCGCCCGTCTCACGGTTCTCGCGGCGGTCGCCGGTTCTGGAACCGCGGTCGTCTTCGC